>NZ_RZTO01000156.1:0-9789 GCF_003997225.1 Mesorhizobium sp. M2C.T.Ca.TU.002.02.1.1 | reverse complement strand
GTCGATCGTCGCCGGCCTCGACAAGGCGATCGCCGGTTCGAAGGATGACGCCGATCTGACAACGCGGACGCGGGCTTTTGCCCGCGTCGCCATCGACGGGCTTTTGGCGCGAAAAGGCCGTTTCGACGGCATCGGTCCGTTCGAGAACGCGCATATCCGCATCGACATCGATGACTTCACCCTCGACGGTTTCGACGTCGCGCCGGGCAAGCGTTCCAAGCCGCTGGTGATGACCTTCAAGAAGCCGGAGGAGGTCGTCGGCAACCACATCGCCAAGTATCAATCGGTCAAATTGGCCAAGATGCTGATGGCCTACGATTTCGAGCGCGAGCTGAACCCCTTCGTCGAGCTTGGCGGCTTCCTGTTCACCTTCATCGGCGACGGCGCACCGGGCACCGGCAAGACGACGCTGATCCAGATGATCGCCGGCCTCGTCAACGGCTACTGCCAGGTCGCCGGCTATCCCTTCGCTTATGAGAATTTCGGCGTCGACCAGATCTCGTCCTATCAGGGCAAGTCGGGCCAGAACTGCCGCCAGTTCATCAACAACGTGCTCAATCCGCGCGTCATCGGCTTCGGCACCATCGACGACATCGACCAGGTGGCGGCGCGCCGTTCCGACGATCGCGCTTCCGCCGGCCAGCAGGAGATCACCGGCGTCTTGATGGACGCCTTCGCCGGCGCCTCGACGGTGGTGCGCGGCAATTGCTCCTTTGGTATGTTTTCCAACTACCCGGAAAATGTCGACGACGCGCTGCGCCAGCGCGCCGGCGCCCGCTGGCTGGTCGACGGCCCGCAGACCCGCGACGACTACATCGACATCTTCGTGCTGCTCGCCGGCAAGAACCACAAGATCCCGCTCGGGGACCACGAGCTCTATGCCGCGCAGGAGATTCAGCGCGCCGTGGCCGAAGCCTATGAGGAACATGAAAAGCCGCAGGAGGACGGGCTGATGAAGGTCTATGAGCGCTACATAAAGGAGAATGGCGCGCCCAAGACCATAGCCGATGTCGGCACCTACCTGCACCTGATCAAGGACGCCGAGCCGCGCTTCACCGGCCGCGCCATCAAGAACGTCACCGATGCGATAAAAATGCGCGCCATGGACATCGAGCTGCCGGACGACTGGTTCGAGAAGCCGGAAGCCTTCATGCATAAGAGCTACGACGACAAGAAGGCGATGATCGAGGAACTGCGCGGGCCGTTCTCGATGGACATGGTCATGCAGGAGATCAACCGCTACGCCGATTCCGAGTTCCGCTATTCCGACAAGTCGGATGACGCGGCGGTGGAAAAGCTCCTGCGCGACGCAAGGCTGCGCGAGCGAGCAGCGCGCGAGATGGAGGAGCTGAAGAAGAAGGGGGTGTGGAATGCTTGAGCTGCGCCAACGCCACCTTCTCCCCTTGTGGGAGAAGGTGTCGCCGAAGGCGACGGATGAGGGGTGCTCCAGCTTGGCACCGACGGCACTCCGGCCAACACCCCTCATCCGTCTCGGCGCTGCGCGCCGATCCACCTTCTCCCACAAGGGGAGAAGGAAAGGCTGCGCCGCCCCTCATCCGCCTTTCGGGCACCTTCTCCCCGTGAACGGGGAGAAGGGATAATGGCCAAGAAACCCGACCTCCTTCGCGACAACGAGCTGATCTACGGCCGCCTGCTCGCCATCGACGAGCCGCATCTCATCCAGCGCTACAACAAGGCGCTTGCTGCGTTCGGGCTCGAGCCGACCAAGCTTAAGAGCTTCCAGATCGACCGCACCGGCTTCTCGCCCGAGATCGCCGAGGAGTGCAGCGACTACAGCTATCTCGATCCCAACGAGGTCAACCGCCGTTTCATCATCCTGACGCCGTCGCAGATCGACCTGCCGGTGGTGCACACCGCCTTCTCCAACACCTCGCAGCTGATGTTCGAGTTCATGTCGAAGAACCAGCGCGCCATCGACGCGCTGACCATCAAGGACGTGATCTACGGCGAGATCGAGGACTCGGTCCCCAAGGTCAACGACATCGAGGACCTGCTGTCGATCAACCAGGTCGAGTTCAAGGTGCTGTCGGCCGAGGACGTGCTGGGCAAGGCGGCCGAGCTCGGCAAGCTGGTTGACCAGCTGAAGCAGGAGCCCGACGCCTGGCGCGACAACGCCATGCTCCAGCGCATGGTCGATCTTGCCAAGGTCTGCGGCGACATCCGCGAGAACGCGCTGGTGCCGGACCAGGTGATCTTCCGCCACAACGCCTACTGGACCAGCCATTTCGGCGGCCTCTATGTCTTCGTCGACCCCGATATGACGACGGTCATCAGCGACCCTGCCGCTCCCGGCTTCCGCCGCTCGCGGCCGTGGCAGGTGAGCTATCTGTCGATCAACGACGCCGACAAGGTGTTCCGCTTCCTGGCCGCCACCGGCCGCCTCGACCTGCCGCGCGCTTCATGGATCGAGGCTTCAGGCTATCTCGAGCACCGGGCCGAGATGATCGTGCGCGCGCTGATCCGCGACGCCGAGCCCAACCGCAACCTGACCGATGTCGACAAGGTCTGGCTGCAGACCTGGATCCATGGCCATGCCGACCTGATCGCCAGCGACGGCAATTTCCCGTTCCTCAATGCCGCCAAGCGCGAGATCGCCCAGTTCGGCCACCTCAAGATCGAGGACGTGCCGCCGCGCCAGCGCTTCCTGGTCGTGCGCGCCAAGCCCGAACACCCCGACGCCTGGCTGACCAACCAGCTGATTTCGGATTTCGTGCCGCAGGATTTCGTTTCGCGCTACGTCTTCAACAAGCCGGGCTTCTACAAGGACTATGACGGCTTCAGCGACGCCTGGCGGACGCATGTTGTGGACGTTCTGAAAACCACATATTTGAAGGACAAGGCGGCGTTCCGCGCGCGCCTTTACGGCCTGACTGACTGACACGAAATGACCTGTCATTTCGTTCTAACGTATTGTTTTGGCGCATGATGTTATCCAAAAAGTCTGCAACTTTTTGGCATCGTGCTAAGGGGGTGCCACAGCCATGCTCGACCCGATCGTGAACTTCTTCACCCGGATCTTCCAATGGATCGGCCGTGGCATCGGCTTCGTCATCGGCGTCATCCTGTGGCCGTTCATGTGGGTCGGCCGCTGGTACGGGCAGCGCGGCTGGATCCTCAAGGCGGTGGTCGGCCTTGCCCTCCTGGTGCTGATCGGCCTCTACGCCAATTTCGTCTACGCCACGCAGTGGTGGAACAATTTCAACCCGAGCTATCCCGACACCTACACGTTCGAGAAGCGGAACGTGTCGGCGGGCGAGCAGGTCTCCGCCGGCAGCGGCACCGACACGGCCAAGACCTGCGGCAACTCGGCCATCGCCCAGGTCGCCGCCGATCTGACGGATTTCAACGTCAACCAGAATGCCTGGATCTCGTCGATGATCCTCTACAAGCTCGGCCTGTTCGGCATCAACTGGGACAACACGCCCTGGATGGACAACAAGGCTTCCTTCCAGCGCGGCATCAACCAGGCGGTGCGGCGCACCGCGACCGAGCTTGCCGACAATCTCGGGCGCGTGCGCACGACCTCGCAGATCGACGCCGACCTGCAGGACGCGCGCGGCAATCTGCAGTTCGACGAATACACCTGGTATTTTGGCCTGAACCCGTTCGGCCCTAAGACGCCGACGCCGAGCTATTACCGCGACGCGGTGCGCAAGCTGCGCTCCTTCAACGCCCGTCTCGCCACCTGCCAGGCGACCTTCGACGCGCGTGCCGATAATCTGAAGCAATATATCGACCGCATCGCCTCGGACATCGGCTCGACCTCGGCCATCCTCAAGGAACGCGCCGAGAACCACAACAATGGCTGGTTCGACACCCGCGCCGACGATCGCTTCTGGTTCGCCTACGGCCAGCTCTACGCCTATTACGGCCTGATGAAGGGCGCCCAGGCCGACTTCGAGGACGTGATCAAGGAAAAGCACCTGCAGAGCCTGTGGGACACGATGGACCAGCAATTCGTGTCGGCGCTGCGCATCCAGCCTTTCATCATCGCCAATGGCCGCGAGGATGGCTGGCTTCTGCCGACGCATCTGACGACGATGGGCTTCTATATCCTGCGCGTTCGCTCCAACATGGTCGAAATCAGCAACGTGCTGACGCAATAGCGCCGTCTCGAGGCGACAGGGCGATGGCGGATTTGCGTCGTCGCCCCTGTCGCTTTTCGCGCATTAGGCGGCTGTTTTGAGACGGCGGAGCGGCATCCGCTCTGGCTTCTATACGGCGCAACGACCGGGCCCGAGATGACTGCCTCGAAGAGGCCCGGCGACAGGAACACTCTTTCTTAACAGGAAACATAGTTGCATGGAAGTTGACGCCGTGACAGCGACAGGGTTACATGCCCTTGCGTCCGGGCGGCGTTTCGACCATGCACGAATGATCGAACCCCTCCCCTCCACCGCTCACTCCAGAGGAAAGCCGTCATGGCCGAAGTGAAGTCCGACATCGAGATCGCCCGCGCCGCCAAGAAGAAACCGATCCAGGAGATCGGCGCCAAGATCGGCATCCCGAATGAGCATCTCTTACCCTATGGCCATGACAAGGCGAAGGTCTCGGCCGATTTCATCAAATCGGTGAAGGGCAACAAGGACGGCAAGCTGATCCTGGTCACCGCCATCAACCCGACGCCGGCCGGCGAAGGCAAAACGACCACTACGGTCGGTCTCGGCGACGGCCTGAACCGCATCGGCAAGAAGGCGATCATCTGCATCCGCGAAGCCTCGCTCGGCCCGAACTTCGGCATGAAGGGCGGCGCCGCCGGCGGCGGCCTGGCCCAGGTCGTGCCGATGGACGACATGAACCTCCACTTCACCGGCGACTTCCACGCCATCACCACCGCCCATAACCTGCTTTCGGCACTGATCGACAACCACATCTACTGGGGCAACGAGCTCGGCATCGATACCCGCCGCGTCGCCTGGCGCCGCGTCATGGACATGAACGACCGGGCGCTGCGCGAGATCATCTGCTCGCTGGGCGGCGTCGCCAACGGCTTCCCGCGCGAGGCCGGCTTCGACATCACCGTCGCTTCCGAAGTGATGGCGATCCTGTGCCTGGCCACCGACCTCAAGGACCTCGAGAAGCGCCTCGGCGACATCATCGTCGCCTACCGCCGCGACAAATCGCCGGTCTATGCCCGCGACCTCAAGGCCGACGGCGCCATGGCGGTGCTCTTGAAAGACGCCATCCAGCCCAATCTGGTGCAGACGCTGGAGAACAACCCGGCCTTCGTGCATGGCGGCCCGTTCGCCAACATCGCGCATGGCTGCAACTCGGTCGTCGCCACCACGACGGCGCTCAAGCTTGCCGACTATGTCGTCACCGAAGCCGGCTTCGGCGCCGACCTCGGTGCCGAAAAGTTCTTCGACATCAAGTGTCGCAAGGCAGGGCTGAAGCCGGCTGCCGCCGTCATCGTCGCCACGGTGCGCGCCATGAAGATGAATGGCGGCGTCAAGAAGGAAGACCTCGGCAAGGAAAACATCGAGGCGGTCAGGAAGGGCTGTGCCAATCTCGGCCGCCATATCGAGAACATCCGCCAGTTCGGCGTGCCGGCGGTGGTTGCCATCAACCACTTCTATTCCGACACCGAGGCCGAAATCCAGGCGATGAAGGACTATGTCGCCTCGATGGGTGAGGAGGCGATCCTGTGCAAGCACTGGGCGCAGGGCTCGGCCGGCATCGAGGATCTCGCCAACAAGGTGGTGGCGCTCGCCGAATCCGGCGCTTCGCAATTCGCGCCGCTCTATCCGGATGAGATGCCGCTGTTCGAGAAGGTCAACACCATCGTCCAGCGCATCTACCGCGGCTCCGAGGCCATCGCCGACAAGTCGGTGCGCGACCAGCTCAAGACCTGGGAAGAAGCCGGCTACGGCAAGCTGCCGGTCTGCATGGCCAAGACCCAGTACTCGTTTTCGACCGACCCGAACCTGCGCGGCGCGCCGACCGGCCATACGGTGCCGATCCGCGAGGTCCGGCTCTCGGCCGGCGCCGGCTTCGTCGTCATCATCTGCGGCGAGATCATGACCATGCCGGGGCTGCCCAAGTCCCCGTCTTCGGAAAAGATCTTCCTCAACGAGCAGGGTCAGATCGAAGGCCTGTTCTAAAGCAATTCCAGGAAAAGTGCGTAGCGGTTTTCCGTCCGGAATTGCGTAAGCTCTAAGCACCCTCAGGCTGGAAACGATCAAGGGCGCCGCCTCATCGCGGCGCCCTTTTTGCGTCGCCGGCTTTCATGCCACCGTGGGCGAGCCGAACTTCTTGATGCCGGCGACCGACATCGAGACGAACTGGTCGAGGATGGCGAAGAAGATATCGAGGCTGAAGCCGAACAGGAAAGCGAAGGTGAACAGGCTGAAGCCTATGCCGGTCACCTCGCCGCCGAGCTTGGTGCCGGGCGCCATGAACCAGGCGAGGATCATGCCGGCAAGCCCGCCGAGCGCGATCCGGTGAATGAGCCGCGACAGCGGCGGATTGGGCAAGAGCGGGTTCAGGATCATGCGCATGTGGAACATGATGCCGCCAAGCGCGCCGTAGAGCGCGGGCAGGATCCACAGCGCATAGGGGCTGAGGACCTCGCTCAGCGTCTTGGCCTGCAATGTCAGCGTCGAGATCGAATTCGGCGTGATGGTGATGACGCCTTCGCACTGCAGGTCGCGTGTCGCCTCGTCGAAATCCGCGTTCACGTCTTCCAACTGGCCGGCCGTGGCGGCGGCGCTCACGGCTTGCACGCCGCCTTGAATACTGCCGTTGTTCCTGCAATCGAAATCCGACTGCTTGAGCGGCTGGCTGTTCCCGGCCCCGCCTTGCTGTTGCGCCATCGCGACCTGCTGACCACAGAACTGGTCTATGGCCATCTGCCTTGGGTTCGAGAAATCGAGCGGCGCGCCCGCTTTGGCCGAAGAAGCCGAAAGCTTGCAATAGGCCCATTGCATGCCCCAGAGCGGAAACGGCGCCTCCTGCGTCATGAACCCCTGCGCCCGCACCAGCAACGAGGAAAAACGCTGGTCGAGCGAATGCAGGCTGTCGACGGAATTGTAATAGGCGTCTTTCAGCAGCGTCAGGTCGGTCGTCGACGCCTGCTGGGCGGCGGCCGAGCTCAGTTGTTTCTTGGTCGCCCAGACCTGCCTGATCGACTGCCCGAACCGGGCGCTGAAATCGTTGTTGTCGATCTCCTGCAGCTCCGCGTTGATCGAGACGCCCCTGTTGTAGACATAGGTCAGCTTGCCGATGACGATCATCATCGTCACCGACAGGGCGATGAGGAAATAGGTCGCGAGCGCGGTCCGCCGCGACATGTCGCCCGGCGACCAGCCGGTGCGCAGCGCAGCCAGCGTGGAAAACGGCACGGTGTTGGAACAGTCGTTGAGCACCGTCTGGAGTTTGACGACCTCGGGCTGGCTTGCCGTCGCATCATTGAGCTTTTCCGCATCGCCGATCGCGGCGAACAGCGCGCTATCCTTGAACACGCCGTAGCGGCCATAGCCGGCAACCAGCTTGGCGTCGGCAAGCAAACCGGAGACGAGAGGATCGTGGATTGTCGTCATCGCGCCCCCCGACGACTAGCCCAGGTAACCCGGCACGAAACCATATTGCGACGGGCACCCGCAGGGATAGCCCGCTGGCCCGGGCGGCTGCGCCCAGCACCAGAAGAATTGGGTGAAGCAGATCGTGCCCGGCGCATGCGGCGGAACTTGCGCGAAGGCGGGCCACGGCAGCAGCGCCGCGCCGACGGCGAGGATCAGGACGACCACGGTTCGTGCAACGCGCGCTTCCAATCCAGCCCCCAAAAGCCAACCGCGCTTACTCGCATGCGCGGCGACTTTGCGAAAATACCGGAGCGGTTTCCGTGAAATGGCTCACGCTCTGCCTCGAAATCGGCCGCCAAGATAAAAGCGCCGCATCCCGGCGGCGCCCTTGCCGCGCGAAAGGATCCGGAACTAGGCAGCGTTCCGCTGCAAGGCCCGCTGGTTGGACGCGTAGATCGTGTCGCGTTCGGGCAGCTTCCCGGTCTTCAGGCAATCGATCCATTCGGCGGTCTTCAGCACCGCGGCGAAGCGTGACTGCAGAACCACGCTCACCACCCGGTGTATGTCCTCGGCCGACGCGTAGCCGGCGCTGTTGGCATAGGGCACCGAGCCGCTGGCATCCGACAGGAACTCGACCGCAAAACCCATATGCACTGCGTGGATGATGGTCGACAGATCGCAATTGTGGGTCATGTAGCCGACGACCGCGATCGTATCGATGGCATTACCGCGCAACCAGGTTTCCAGATCCGTGCCGGTGAAGGCCGAAGGCAGCGTCTTTTCGACATAGTGGTCGCGGCCTCGCCCGGCGATCTCGGCATGCAGCTCGCCGCCATGGCTGCCCTTGGCGAAGATCGGCGAGGTCTCGGGCGCCATCTGCTTGACGACGACGATCTTGATGCCGGCCGCCGCGGCCGCGTCCATGGCGCGCGCGACATTGGCGACGGTCTCGAAGAAGGGCGGATGCTGGATGGCGAGATTGCCGCCATCATAGTCGTTCTGGACATCGACGACGACAAGCGCGCGGCGCGGCTGGGTGGCTGGTGCTGACATGGCGGTTCTCCTTTCGACCGGGTTGATGGCGCAAAGCTAGGCGGATGTTTCGGATCGATAAATTGGCCCGATTGACATCGTTCGAAAGAATTGGGACATTCGGCTTTTAATGGAGCGATGCCTGCCATGAAGAACCCGATCATCGCCGCTGTCGCTTTCGACGGCATCAGCCCGTTCCACCTTTCCGTGCCGTGCCTTGTGTTCGGCGCCGATCGAACAAGGCTTGGGCTGCCGCGTTTCGACTTCCGCGTCTGCGCGATGGAGGACGGACCCATTCATACCGATGCGGGGCTGAGCATTGTCGTGCCGCATGGGCTTTCGGCGCTCGACGAGGCCGACATCGTCATCATCCCGAGCTGGAGGGATCTCGAGGCCCCCCCGGCCGCGCCGTTCAAGGAGGCGCTGCAACGCGCGCATCGGCGCGGCGCGCTGATCGTTGGCTTGTGCCTCGGCACCTTCGCCATTGCCGGCGCCGGACTGCTTGCCGGGCGCAAGGCGACCACCCACTGGGCCTATACCGACCAGTTGCAGAGGCTTCATCCTGACATCGCGATCGACGCCGACGTGCTCTATGTCGACGAGGGCGACATCATCACCTCCGCCGGCGTTGCCGCCGGGCTCGACTGCTGCTTGCATATCGTGCGTGCGCGCTATGGCGCGGAGGCGGCGCTGCGGCTTGCGCGCCATGTGGTGCTCTCGCCGCACCGGCAGGGCGGGCAGGCGCAGTTCATCGAGCGCCCGCTTGCGCCGACGCCGAACGCCGACCGGTTCGCCAAGGCTCTCGATGATGTGCGGGCATCGCTCGGCGAAGCCCACAGCCTGGACAGTGTCGCCGAAGCAGCAGGCCTTACCCGCCGCACCTTCACGCGCCGCTTCCAGAAAACCACCGGCACCAGTTTCGGCGACTGGCTGGCTGACCAGCGCGTGGCGTTGGCGCAAAGGCTGCTGGAGCAGACGGACAAATCGATGGACATGGTGGCCTTCGAAGCCGGCTTCGGCAGCGCCACCTCGCTGCGCCAGCATTTCGCCGCGCGGCTCAGGACCTCACCGAGGCAATACCGGCGCGAGTTTTCGAGAAGCACCCAGGCGCCAGGCGGGCTCAGCCTTTTGTAACGGCCCGAGCCGGGTTGCCGACAACGGTGGCGCTGGCCGGCACGTCGCGCGTCACCACCGCGCCCGCGCCGACGATGGCGCC
>NZ_RZTO01001569.1:0-407 GCF_003997225.1 Mesorhizobium sp. M2C.T.Ca.TU.002.02.1.1 | reverse complement strand
CCTCCTGCCTTTCCTGATCACCGCCTGGGTGCCGCAGCCGGCATCGAGCAACGGGCCATCGCCCGCCGGCACATGGCGCGCCACCCAGGCGGTGATCAGGAAAGGCAGGAGGTAGCCGAGCGAGGCGGTCTCGCTGTCATAGGTCGCGGCCCATGCGGCATAGGCCTCTTCAAGCGCTTCCGGCGTGTCGGCCGTATAGACGGAATCCAGCGCCGCATTTACTTTGTCGCCGATCCTGGGGACCTCCTCAAGGGGAATGCTCGGGGATCGTAGCGCTGCCTTGGCCGAAAAACTATTCCTCGTGCTGGCGGCGCAGCCGCCGCTCCAGCGCCCTGAGCGCCAGCGACAGGCCGACGGTCAGGATGAGATAGATGTAGGCCGTTATCGAATAGGTCTCGAAGAAGCGA
>NZ_RZTO01001568.1:0-407 GCF_003997225.1 Mesorhizobium sp. M2C.T.Ca.TU.002.02.1.1 | reverse complement strand
GGCCTGTTGCCGCCATGCCCCGCCCTTTCGCCCTTTGCATTTTCCCACGGCATGGCCAGGCGCTGCACCAGCACGGCAAGGCCGAACAACACCAGCGTCAGCGCCGAGCTGACGGCGACCGCCGCGAGCACAAGGTCGGGCCGGAAATTGTTCTTGGCGCTGAGCATGTAGATACCCAGCCCCTTCGCCGCGCCCGCATACTCGGCGAAGATTGCGCCCACCACCGCATAGGTGATGGAGATCCTCAGGCCCGCGAAGAAATAGGGCAGCGCCGACGGCAGCCGCGCGAGCCAAAAGATGCGCCAGCGCCCTGCCCCCATGGCGGCGAGCAGCTGGCTGATTTCGGTGCTCGTGGCGGCGTAGCCTTCGACCAGCGCCACCATCATCGGGAAAAAGGTGACCAAAGC
>NZ_RZTO01001567.1:0-407 GCF_003997225.1 Mesorhizobium sp. M2C.T.Ca.TU.002.02.1.1 | reverse complement strand
TTCCAGCGTCTCCCCGATCTCGGCAGCCGTGTTGTAATGCGCGATGCCGATGCGCACGACGCCTTGCTCGGTCGGAATGCCGAGTTGGTGGACGACCTCCCACGCATAATTGTGGCCTGACCAGACAAAGATGTTCTCGGCATTCATCTGCCGCACGATCGTTTCCGGCTCGATGCCTTCGACAGTGAAGGAAATGGTCGGCACCCGCTCGGCGAGACGCTCCGGATCGGTGATGCCGTGGATGACCAGGCCCTCGATGTCGGACAGGCCCTCGATCAGTTGCCTGGCAAGCGTGTTCTCGTAGGCGATCGACACCTCGAACGCCCTGGCGATCCGCTGCCGCCGCGAACCGCCCTCGCCGGCCGAAGCGCCAAGATCGGCGAAATAGTCGATTGCCGCCGTCAACC
>NZ_RZTO01001566.1:0-408 GCF_003997225.1 Mesorhizobium sp. M2C.T.Ca.TU.002.02.1.1 | reverse complement strand
GACATATGGCGTACCAGCCCCGCTTGCGGCGCGCCTCCGCAAAATCACGTCGATCGGACAGCGGATGCCGACGAACAGCACCGGCAGGCCGGCCAGGCGCCGGGCACATTCGGGAAGGACGTTCAGCGGTCGGGAATAGGCGTCGTGGTGGCCGACATCGACGACGACATTGAGCCCCAGCCGGCTGTGAGCCGCGATTGCGTCGTAAAGCGCCGCGTAGAGCAGCGGCACGAAAGCCTCGATGTCCGGGCGTTCGCCGCCGGGACGCAGGCCGATCCCCGGACGCAGCCGCGGCGGCGTGACATGGACGCAGGCGTCGACGCCGAGGGCCATCCAGACGCCCTCGAATGTTTCCTGGATCGCCGCCGCGATGCTCGACTTTCCCGAACGCGGCGCGCCGTTGAGGAT
>NZ_RZTO01001565.1:0-409 GCF_003997225.1 Mesorhizobium sp. M2C.T.Ca.TU.002.02.1.1 | reverse complement strand
GTCGGGAACCACCGGCCGGTCGAAAGGCGCCATGCTCAGCCACGAGAATCTTGCTTCGAACGCGCGCGCGCTGGTCGAGCACTGGCGTTTCACTGGAGACGACGTGCTGATCCACGCATTGCCGATCTTCCACACGCACGGCCTGTTCGTCGCCACCAATGTCGTCCTGATGGCCGGCGCCTCGATGCTGTTCGAGCAGAAGTTCGATCCGGCCCGCATCGTCTCGCTGCTGCCGCGTGCCACGGCCCTGATGGGCGTGCCGACCTTCTACGTGCGCCTGCTGCAGCAGGATGGGCTGGACCATGAGGCGGCAAAAAACATCCGTGTGTTCATTTCCGGGTCGGCGCCGCTGCTGGCCGAGACGCACAAGTCCTGGCGCGAGCGCAGCGGCCACGCGATCCTCGAGCGC
>NZ_RZTO01001564.1:0-410 GCF_003997225.1 Mesorhizobium sp. M2C.T.Ca.TU.002.02.1.1 | reverse complement strand
CGTCCAGGGCCCGCGCGGTCGTGCGCAACCCGAAGGCGATCCGCATCTTCAACCGCACCGGCGGCACGCTGCTGGTCGGCGCCGGCATCGCCACGGTGGCGATGCGGTCGGGGAATTGAGATCAGCCTAGCGAATGGTAAGGCCTGTCGGCCTTACCATTTGACGCTCACGCCCAGATTGCCTTCCAGCACGCGGCGCTTGTCGCCTCCGAGATTGGTGGTGTAGTCGCCGGTGGCGAAGACGCTGACCTTGTCGGTCACCTTGGCGACCACCCCGCCGCCGAATTCGAAGGACGTTGACCGGCTCTCGGTCGAGATATCGGTGCCCTCGAAATCGACACGGTCGGTGCCGCCGAAATCGTGCCAGAGATTGGCCTTGAGGTAGGGCTGCAGCGGCGTCCCGTCGAGGAT
>NZ_RZTO01001563.1:0-340 GCF_003997225.1 Mesorhizobium sp. M2C.T.Ca.TU.002.02.1.1 | reverse complement strand
GTCCTTCTCATCGGTGCCGACCTTGGTATCCATCATTTCGGCGCGTTCGAAGAACCGCGTCTGCGTTGCCCCGGGCATCAGCACGGTGACTGTGACCCCTGTGTCCTGCAACTCATGACGCAGTGCGATCGAGAAGGAATCGATGAATGCCTTGGTGCCGTTGTAGACCGCCTGGAAAGTGCCGGGCATGAAACCAGCGATCGATCCTGTGAAGAGGATGCGGCCTCGGCCGCGGCGTGCCATCCTGGCTCCGAGTTGATGCGCGAGATAGACGGTCCCGGTGATGTTGGTGTCGATGATGCGGCGGATTTTTTTCCAATCCTGATCGACGAAACCACGG
>NZ_RZTO01001562.1:0-411 GCF_003997225.1 Mesorhizobium sp. M2C.T.Ca.TU.002.02.1.1 | reverse complement strand
GTACTATTTGCTTATTTTCGGGAACGATAATCCGTGTTGCAAATTGGTTCGAAGCAGGCGCTCGAACCTGCAATGAGCCATCCGGGCGGGGCAGCGCGGAAGGAGTGTCCGATGAGCTTCGTCGTCAACGCGGTAGGCGTTCCTCTTTACTATAGCGGCGCTTCCAATCATTGGTTTTCGGCGACGTCCGGACCGACGTTCAACGGCAGCAGCGGCAATGACTCAATCTGGGCCTCCAGCGGCGTCAACGTCACCATGTATGGCGGCGCCGGTGACGATATCTATTACCTTTATTCGGCGGGCAACAAGGTGGTCGAGAACGCTGGCCAGGGCGTCGACACCATCAACACATGGATGAGCTATACGCTGCCGGACAATGTCGAAAACCTCGTCGTCACCAATGCCCACAAC
>NZ_RZTO01001561.1:0-413 GCF_003997225.1 Mesorhizobium sp. M2C.T.Ca.TU.002.02.1.1 | reverse complement strand
ACCCTACTGAAGGCTGCGGATCATCCGGCGCCTTGCTGCCTGGCAAAATCTGACAGCATCGGGCGCTGCCCGTTGAGGATCTTCACTTCGGCCTCGGGCAAGGTGAACCAGCCTGCTCGGTCGACTTCCGGAAACGCCTTCAGGGATCCCGATCTTGGCGGCCATTCCATGGTGAAGCTGTTGCTCTTGATGGTGGTCACGTCGATGTTGATGGTCGCCTCGACAGACCAGGCCGAGACGATCTTGCCGCCCGGTTGCCTGTAGTCGCCGAGCCGCGCGAACGGGCCATCGACCTTGACGCCAAGCTCTTCCTCGGTCTCGCGTTGCGCTGCCGTCAACTCGTCCTCATTCTCGTCGACAAGACCCTTCGGTATCGACCACGCACCATCGTCCTTCTTCGCCCAGAACGGTCC
>NZ_RZTO01001560.1:0-306 GCF_003997225.1 Mesorhizobium sp. M2C.T.Ca.TU.002.02.1.1 | reverse complement strand
AGTGGATGTTGGGCGTGTCGTACCAGGAATAGGGCAGGTCCTTGGTCACCGGCATGCGGCCGTTGACGAACAGTGACAGACGCACACGCCAATGGCCGAAATTGGGGAAGGAGACGATGGCGCGATTGCCGATCCTGAGCAGTTCGTCGAGCACCAGCTTCGGGTTGCGGGTGGCCTGCAGCGTCTGCGAGAGGACGACGAAGTCAAAGCCCTTATCGGGATAGAATTCGAGATCCTTGTCGGCGTCGCCTTGGATGACCGAGAGGCCGCGCGCCACGCATTCGTTGACGCCGCGCTGCGACAGCT
>NZ_RZTO01000155.1:0-9845 GCF_003997225.1 Mesorhizobium sp. M2C.T.Ca.TU.002.02.1.1 | reverse complement strand
GTCGAATATGCCGAGCCGGAGTTGCGATGCTGGATGCCGCTGCCCACCGCCGGACGCGGGTCAATGCCGACGCCGTGGGAAGGCGATGACGTGCCGCTGGTGGATGGGGAAGGGATTTAGCGGCGCCTGTTCCTTCTCCCCTTCTTGTGGGAGAAGGGAAGAACGCCGATGCTGGCCCTCAATTCCTATTCAAATACTCCGCCGCATTCTGTGGCGTCACCAGCTCGAAGGGTACATAGACCACGCGGTCGACTTTCTCGCCCTTGGCTAAAGCAAGCGCTGCATCCACCCCGCCGCCGCCCTGCCCCTTGGCGTTCTGGAACACCGTCACCGAGAGCTCGCCGGCCTTCATCGCCTGCAGGCCATCCTGCGTGGCGTCGATGCCGCCGACCACGACATTCTTCATGTCGACGCCGTTGGCTTTGAGCGCCAGGATCGCGCCGATGGCGGACTCGTCGTTGTTGGCGATGATGGCGTCGGGCGCCGGGCCTGCGGTCAGCCAGTTGGTCATCAGGTTCTGCGCGTTGTCGCGCGACCATTCCGACGACTGCTTGTCGGTGATCTTGATGAAGTTGCACATGTCGGTGGAAAAGATCTGCTCGACATCCTTGGTGCGCTGGAGGGCCGCCTGGTGCACCAGGCTGCCCATGACGATATAGGCGCTGGCGCCGGCCGACTTGCCCTTGGCGCGCAGCATCTTGCAGACCTCGAAGGCCTCCAGCGTGCCGGACTCGGTTTCGTTCGAGCCGACATAGACCTGTTTCTCCGGCAGGTTCTTCATGTCCGACGGTTCGAGATTGACGAAGACCAGCGGGATACCGGCCTTGGCCGCTTCCTCGCTGATGGTCTTCGAGGCATTGGTGTCGACCAGCGTGACGATGATGGCGTCGACGCCCGAGGCAATGAAGTTCTTGACCTGATCGAGCTGCTTGGCGACGTCGTTATGCGCGTCCTCGACCTGGATCTCGGCGCCCTTCTCCTTGGCACGGTCCTGCATGCCATGCATCAGCAGCGTCTGGAAATTGTTGTCGAAGTCGACGATCGAGACGCCGAGCTTGGCGGCGAAAGCGCTTGCCGGCATCGACAACAAGGCGGCGAGCGCCGTCGAGATGAGAAGTTTCTTCACGGGTTTCCTCCCTCTGGATTGGAGCGCCGGCTCACTCCGTTCTGATTTCCGGCCCTTGCGGGATGGCTTGAGCGGACGGGCAGCCCTGGTTCCGCCAGGCTCTCTGGTCAGGCCGTCATTTCGCGGCGGCGGCGTTGGCGCGTGCCTTCTTCTTCTCGTAGCGGGCATCCATGCGCGCCGCGGCTTCCTTGCTGCCGTCGTGGAAGGTGCCGAACCAGCGGTCGAACGGGATGAGACCGTCGCCGTAATTGACCTCGAAATGCTTGTGGTGGAGGTAGTGGATATAGGCGTGGCTATCGACTGACGTATCCTCGGTCAGCTCGATCTTGTCGAAGCCGACATGGCCGGGAATGGCGCCGAAGCCGGCATAGTGGAGCTGGTAAAGCGCCAGAAGCGGGTTCGACGGGATGACCAGGTGCCAGAAGGCGACGCCGAGATAGCCGAGCTGCTCGACGGGATGCATCGATAGCGACGACCAGGGCGACGGGTTGACCGAATTGTGGTGGACGGAGTGGACCCATCTGTAGAGCGGACCCCAATGGATGGCGCGGTGCAGCAGGAAGAAATGCGTCTCGTGGATGACCGGCACCACCAGCGCCAGCAGGAAGAGATAGACCGGGTGCTCGGCGAAGGTCAGCCACGGCACGTAGCCATTGGCGTAGGCGTAGAGGATCGCCACCTCGATCGCCGTCCAGACCGGCATGCCGGTGCCGAAGGTGCGCAGCATGTTGTCGATGTTCTGGTTCTCGAAGAAGAAGGCCTTGTTCTTCTGCTCCGAGGGCCATTTGCCGTTGTATTTGAAGCGGCTGCCCTGGGCTTTCAAAATGTAGAGTCGAAGCTCGAAAGCGCCGAAGAAGACCAGCAGCGCCGCGCAATTGACGATGAACAGGCGCAGGATCCAGCCGACGGAAAGCGTCTTCATCGTCTCGACGTCGGGCAGCACGTAGCGCCACCAGACGACGGCGGTCAGCGCGAAGAGCAGGTTGTAGGGCAGGAAATAATGCGGCAGCCATTTCAGCACCGCCAGCGGGCGCGGCGGGAAGACGAAGAGCGGCGCGGTGCCGGCCGGTTCGCCCGGTGCCCAGTCGCCCCTCTTGTTGCGCGTGCCGAATTGCAGGTCGTCCATGGCTGATCTCACAAAGACTGAGCAAGGGTGAGGAAGCGGTCATAGGCGGCATCGTCCATGTCCACCTGGTGCTTCGCTTCCGGATAGGTTCCGCCGGCGACGTCGCGGCCGAAGGCGCGGAAAGCACTGATGCGCTTTTCCTGCAGCTCGGCCTCCAGCGTGAGGAAGTCGGCATAGCGCTTGGCGTGGCGCGGATAGTGGCCGGCATGGGTACCGAGCACGTCGCAGGAAAAGAGATACTGCGTGTCGCAGGCGGTGCCGCAGCCCATGCCCATGGTGATCAGCGGCGTCGAGCGCGTGATGTGCTCGGCGAGGCGCACCGGCACGACTTCCACCTCGATGCAGGCGGCGCCCGCGTTCTCGAGGTCCTTCGCCGCGCGCAGCACCTTGATGGCCTCGTCCGCCGTGCGGCCGATGGCGCGGAAATTCGTCCAGGTGGCGCGGTTCGGCACCAGGCCGACATGGCCGGTGACCGGAATGCCCTCGGCCGCCATGGCCTCGATGAAGCGCGGCGAGTGCGATGAATAAACCGCATCGGCGCCGCGCTTCATCATGGCGAAGCCCAGCCGCACCGCCTCATCAGGCGAAGCGACCGCGCCATGCGGCATGCCGACGGAGAGGAACGCGTGGGGCGCCGCCTGGCGGATGGCTTCCAGATTATGGTCGGGCTCGCAGGAGAGGATGACGATGTCGCAGGCGGCCGCCGCGGCCGCCTCGGCCGGCGTGTCGACATGCAGCTGCAGCCATTTCCTGCTGCCCTTGGCGCTTTGCAGGTCGTAGGCCGTCAGCCGTCTCGCCACCGATCATCCTCCCGTTTGGCGAGGAGATACACCCAAGCCCTGGCGGGTGCCGCTTGTTCCTTGATCAAATCAGATCAAAGGTTCTCGGCGGTGAAGGTGATGAAGCGAATCGGCGGGTTGTCGACCGGCAGGTCGTGCAGGTTGAGCGCGGCCAGCACCAGATCGATGGCGCGGCGCGCCTGCGCCTCAGGCGCCTGGTCGAGCACGACATCCATCGTGCCGTCGCGCAAGCCCCGCGCGCTTCGCTCGGTCAGCTCGTGGCCGACGAAGAAGATGTCGCGGCCTTTGGCATGGCGGCGCAGCACATCGTTCAGCGCCGTGTTGGCGCCGCCGGCATTGTAGAGCCCGGCAAGGTCGGGCCAACGCACAAACGCCTCGTGCAACTGCTCGGCGTTGCGGTCGCCGTCGTCGAAGCCGAACAGGGCCGCCATGGGCTCGAAGTCCCTGCTCTCCTCGATCAGATAATCGAAGAAGCCGCGCACGCGGTCACGGTGGACGCGGTAGATCTGGCTGTGGCAGATCGCGATCACCTTGCCTGGCCGCCGCTGCATCCTGGCCATCAGCAGCCCGGCCATGCGGCCGGCGGCGTAGTTGTCGATGCCGACATAGGTGCTTCTGGTGCCCGAGATCTGGGTGACGATCTGCACCGCCGGAATGTCTTCCGCTTCGAGCTTTCGCAGCGCCGCGCTCACCAGCGGATGGTCGGGCACAGCGAGGATGAGCGCCGCGCGCCGCATCTCCGGTTCGAGAATGCGTTTTGCGATCGCCGCCGGATTCGCCTCGTCGAGGAAGGTCCGGTGGACGGCAATGGTTCTGTCGAGCGTCGCGGCGATGCGCTCGAAGGCGCGCGACAGCCTGGCGAAGAAGGTTGCGTCGGGCCTGACCAGGATCACCTCGATGCGGATGACGCCGCGATGGGCCTCGGGAAGCCGGCGCGGATAGTCAAGCGAACGCGCCGCGGCGACCACCTTCTCGATCGTCTCGGGGCGCACCCCGCCCCTGCCGTTCAACACGCGTTCGACGGTCGCCGTGCCGACGCCGGCGCGGCGCGCGATCTCGAGGAAGGTGGGTTTTGGAATGGCGGGACTCCTGGACGGCAAGGCGCGGAGCCTACCCCTTCTCCCCCTGGGGGAGAAGGAGGAGCCTGGTCCTCAGAACAAGAACGCCGCCGTCGCCGGATCCGGTCCCGTCCGGCCGTCGGCGGAATCCAGACCATGGATGGTCTGCATGTCCTCTCCATCCAGTTCGAAGCCGAAGACGTCGAAATTCCCAGCGATGCGTTCCTGATGGATCGACTTCGGGATGACGATGAGCCCTTCCTGCAAATGCCAGCGGATGATGATCTGAGCCACCGACTTGCCGTGCTTCTTCGCCAGCTTCTCCAGCGTCGGGTCGGAAAGCAGCCGGCCGCTGCCCAGCGGGCTCCAGCTTTCGATGTGGATGTTGTGCTTCTTGTGAAAGTCGCGCTTGTCGCGCTGCTGGAAGCGCGGGTGCAGTTCGATCTGGTTGACGACGGGCGTCACGCCGGTCTCGCCGATGATGCGCTCCAGATGGTCCTGGTTGAAGTTCGAGACGCCGACCGACTTGATGCGACCGGCCTTCCGCAGCTCGACCAGCGTCTGCCAGGCTTCGACATATTTATTCTGGCTGGGCACGGGCCAGTGGATGAGGAAGAGGTCGATCCGGTCGATGTCGAGCTTCCGCATCGTGTCGTCGAAGGCGCGCAGCGCTGCATCACGCTGATGCGCGCCGTTGCGCAGCTTGGAGGTGATGAAGAGTTCGGATCGCGGCACGCCGGCGGCGCGGATCGCCTCGCCGACGCCTTCCTCGTTGCGATAACCCTCGGCGGTATCGATCAGGCGGTAGCCGGCCTCGATCCCCCAGCGCACGACTTCTGACGTGATATCCGGATCGACCTGCCACACGCCGAGCCCGATCTGCGGGATGGTCGAGCCGTCGTTGAGTTTGAGCTGTTCGGGCATGGAAGGTTCCTTGTGGGAGGGAGGTGGTGCCGACTATGTAGGCCGCAGGGCGAGGAATGCCAGTCGGGGAGATGTTGGCGGGACAGCACCCCCTCCGGCTTGCCGGCCATCTCCCCCGGGGGGAGATCGGCAGCTTCAACGCCTCAGCCTCTCGCCCCGAACCGCAGCCCATCCATCAGCAACTTCACCAGCCGTCCCGAACGCTCGCGCCAGTCGGGCGTGTTGGGCGCGGAGTAGATGCCGCCCAGCGCGTGCATCACGTCGGAGGCATCGACATCGGCGCGGATCTTTCCTGAGGCGGCGGCCGCCTCGACAAGGCCGCGCATGGCGCCCGAGACGCGGCCGGAGGTGTCGGAGAACAGCGTCGAGTTGGTGGTGAGCAGGACCCGCAGGCTGGTGGCAAGGCCTCGCTTGGTGGCGATGTAGTCGACGAAGCGCTGCATCCAGAGTTCCAGCGCGACATCGGCCGGATGTTCGCGCGCCAGGTCCTCGGCGGCGTGGCAGAGGCCTTCCACCTCGCGACGGTAGACCACTTCGACCAGATGCTCACGCGTCGGGAAGTGCCGGTAGAGCGTGCCGATGCCGACCCCTGCCCGCCTTGCGATCTCCTCCAGCGAAGCGTCCACGCCGTCGCTCGCAAACATTTGCGCCGCCACCTCGACAAGCTTGTCGCGGTTGCGCTGCGCATCAGCGCGTAACGGCTTTTGCGCCGGCGCGTTGCGCGTCGCTTCGGTGGTCATTTCCTGCTCGGACACTTTTTTCTCCACCAACGCAATATGGGGGGTTGAACCATGGCTGGCCAGACCCCAGCTAATAAACGGAGGCACCTCCGATTTAGTGGAGTGGCTTTATCATATAACCAGGGGAAGCGGTATGTCACGTAGAGAAGGACGGGAAGCGCACCCTGGCCGTTGCAGCGGGGCGCATCCTGCAACGCCTGCGGTTGACGATCCCGCGCGCGAGTTCGTCATCCTAGGGCGAAGCAAGGAGCGAAGCGACGCGGCGCAGACCCTAGGATCCATGCCATTACCTGCGAGCGCGGCTACGGTGCAGAATCCTGGCCCGCTGCGTTACTCGGCAAACGTCACGGCATGGATCCTCGGGTCAAGCCCGAGGATGACGAACGCGAAGGTCGCCTCCAAGCAACCATCACCCTTGCCCCTCTCCTCCCAAGCCCCATTTCCATCCGCCTAGCGTCCAGCAATCGGAGCCCGACGCCCCATGACAAGTCAAATCCACACAGGCCAGACCATCATCGATCCTCCCGAAGACGGCCATTTCAGGAATGGCGTTGCCACCAACGGCTCAACCCCCAGCCCCACCACCCTTTCCCTCCATCTCACCATCAACGGCCGCGACCATTCGCTCGAGATCGAGCCGCGCGTGACGCTGCTCGATGCGCTGCGCGATCGGCTGCACCTCACCGGCACCAAGAAAGGCTGCGACCAGGGCCAGTGCGGCGCCTGCACCGTCCATGTCGACGGCGAGCGCGTGCTCGCCTGCCTGACGCTGGCCGCCCAGGTCGAGGGCCGCTCGATCACGACCATCGAGGGGCTCGCCGACGAGGACGGCACGCTGCACGCCGTGCAAGCCGCCTTCCTCGAGCAGGATGCCTTCCAGTGCGGCTATTGCACGCCGGGACAGATCATGTCGGCGGTGGCCTGCATCCGCGAGGGCCATGCCGGCTCCGACGAGGAGATCCGCGAATACATGGCCGGGAACCTGTGCCGCTGCGGCGCCTATCCGCACATCGTCGCCGCCGTCCGCCAGGCCGCCCAGGAGCTGCGCTCATGAGAGATTTTTCCTACTTCCGCGCCGACAATATCGAGGCCGCGCGCAATGCGGCCGCCCTTCCCGGCGCCATGCTGCTCGCTGGCGGCACGACGCTGATCGACCTCGCCAAATGCGGCGTCGCGGAACCTGCCACCGTCATCGACATCAGCCACATCGAAGGGCTGAACGCCGTCGACGTTACCGCCGACCGCGCCCTGATCGGCGCGCTCGCGAAGATGAGCCATGTCGCCGACCATGCCGAAGTGAAGAGCTTTTTTCCGGCGGTCTCGGAAGCGCTTTGGCAGGCAGCGTCGGCGCAATTGCGCAACATGGCGACCATCGGCGGCAATCTGATGCAGCGCACGCGCTGTCCCTATTTCCGCGATCCCGCCAATTTCCCGGCCTGCAACAAGCGCTCGCCCGGCAGCGGCTGCTCGGCGATCGGCGGCGTGACGCGCGGCCATGCGGTGCTCGGCACCAGCGAGGCCTGCATCGCCACCTATCCGGGCGATCTCGCCGTCGCGCTCGTCGCCTTCGACGCCGAGGTCGATCTCGGCGAGCGCAAGCTCAAGATCGAGGACTTCTTCCTCGCGCCCGGCGCGACGGCCGAACAGGAGCACGATATCCGCCCCGGCGAGGTGATCACGGCCATCGAAATCCCCGGCTCGGCCGCGGCCAGGCGCTCGACCTATCTGAAAGTCCGCGACCGTCAATCCTACGAGTTCGCGGCGGCAAGCGCAGCGGTCGGGCTGGAGCTCGAAGGCGACGGCCGCACCGTCCGCGACATCCGCGTCGCGCTCGGCGGCGTCGCGACGAAGCCGTGGCGCGCGCGGGCGGTCGAAGAAGCTCTCAAAGGCAAAGCGCTTGACGAAGCGACGATCCGCGAGGCGAGCGAGCTCGCCATGGAAGGCGCCGTCGACCATGGCGCCAACCACTACAAGATCGCCCTGGCGCCGCGCGTGATCGCGCGCGCCATCCTCAAATTGGGAGAGACGGCATGACCGTTCATGACATGAAACACGCCGCGTCGGACAGCGCGCGCCTCGAAGCGGTTGGCGGACGCCTGTCGCGCGTCGACGGCCCCGCCAAGATCACCGGCGCGGCGCATTACGCCTTCGAGCAGCAGCTCGAAGGGTTGATGCATGCGGTGCTGGTCGGCGCAACCGTCGCCGCAGGCAAGGTGACGGCGATCGACACGCGCGCGGCAGAGACCGCGCCGGGCGTGCTTGCCGTGCTGACGCCCGACACCATCATGGCGCTGAAGGGGGCGTCGGACTGGTTCGGCAACCCGCCGGCACTGTCGACCTACTGCCCCCTCGCCCGCGAGGTCACTTTTTCCGGCCAGCATGTCGCGGCGGTGGTGGCCGAGACCTTCGAGCAGGCGGTGGCGGCTGCCGCACTCGTCAAGGTCTGGTACGACGAGACGCCGGCCATCGTCGACTTGAGCGACGGCAAGGCCGGCGACGGCATCCCGATAGACGCCATGACCAAGGAATGGGGCGACGCGCAAGCCGCCTTCGCCGCGGCACCCGTGCGCATCTGCGCGGCCTTCAACACGCCGCGTGAGTTCCAGGCGGCGATGGAGCCGCATGGGCTGATCGCGCGCTGGGAAGGCGACGAACTGACCGTCTGGGAGCCGAGCCAATGGCTCGACGGCATGGCGCGCACCTATGCCGAATGGTTCGGCGTGCCGTTCGAGAATGTGCGGCTGGTCTCGCCCTATATCGGCGGCGGTTTTGGCTCCAAGGCGCTCGCCCTCGCCCACAGCGCGGTGGCGGCGGCGGCAGCCAGGATGCTCGGACGGCCGGTGAAGCTGGTGCTCAACCGCCCGCAGAATTTTACGTCCTATGGCGGCCGCGCGGCGACGAGACAAACAGTGGCGATCGGTGCCGACAGGGACGGCAAGATCCAGTCGATCGTGCATCGCGGCGTCAACGAGACGGCCGTCGACGGCATGTGGGTCGAGCCGCTCGGCTCCGTCACCTCGATCATGTACGCCACGCCCAACTTCTCCTCGAAGCAGAATGTGGTGCGGGTCAACACGGTGGTGCCGGGCGCCAAGCGCGCGCCGGGCGAGAACCCGAGCGCCTTCGGCATCGAATGCGCCATCGACGAGCTCGCTTATGAGCTTGGACTGGACCCGCTGGAGATGCGGCTGATCAACTATGCCGAACAGGACCCGCACGCGAAAAAGGCGTGGTCGACGCGCCAGTTGCGCGAGGCCTTTGCCGCCGGCGCCGAAGCCTTCGGCTGGGCGAAGCGCAGCAATGCGCCGCGTTCGATGCGCGAGGGCCGCCAGCTCATCGGCTGGGGCGTCGCGGCAGGCACTTATCCGGTGCGGCGCGCGCATGGCGAGGCGGTGGTGAAGATCCTCGCCGACGGTTCGGTCGAGGTCGAAAGCTCCTCCATCGACATGGGCCAAGGCACCTACACAATCCTGGCGCAGACCGCCGCCGAGACGCTCGGCGTGCCGGTTAGCCAAGTGTCGGTGAAGCTGGGGGATTCCCACTTCGCCCGTGCCGGCGTCACCGGCGGCTCGCGGCTGGCCGGCGTCATGACCGGCGCCGTCTACAAGGCGGCGGGCCAGGCGCTGGACGAGCTGATCGGGCTGGCGCTTTCCGACCCGCGCTCGCCGTTCCATGGGCTGCAGGCGAACACGCTTGTCGTGAAGGACGGCCGCATCGCCTCGCCGCGCGGCGAAGGGCCGGAGCTGTCGATCGCCGAGCTGATGAGCATGCTCGACCGCGAGCGGATCGAAGCCAAGGGCGACACCGTTCCGCCGAGCTTCACGCCGGAGCAGCGCTACAACAACTACACCACCATCGCGATGGCGCTGCCGCACACCGAGGGCGACTATTCACGCCATTCCTGGTGCGCGCATTTCGTCGAGGTGCGCGTCGACGAGGACTTCGGCACGGTGCGCGTGTCGCGCGTCGTCTCGGCGCTGGATTCCGGCAGGCTCTACAACCCCAAGCTGGCGGAGAGCCAGTGGAAGGGCGGCATCATCATGGGCATCGGCCAGGCGCTGCTCGAGGAAG
>NZ_RZTO01001559.1:0-415 GCF_003997225.1 Mesorhizobium sp. M2C.T.Ca.TU.002.02.1.1 | reverse complement strand
CCTCCCCCCGCCTCTCTGTCCTGCCGGACATCTCCCCCTCAAGGGGGGAGATTAGCAACGTCGACGCCGGCTCTCCACCTTCAGCGTTGGAGATTGGCGAAAGTCGCGGCGACAAGGCAATCTCCCCCCTTGAGGGGGAGATGTCCGGCAGGACAGAGAGGGGGGCGCAGAAACGCCAGCCTGCGAGAAGTCCCATTGGCACCTTCAAACTCAGCAACAGCCAAGCCCTCGGCATCGCCCTGCCCTATGGCAGCACGCCGGCCCAAAACCTCATCGACCTTGTCACGCAAGCCTCAACCCTCGGCGCCACCGAAATCCGCCTCGCCCCAGGCCGCGCCTTGCTCTTCCTCGGCCTTTCCGCTCCCTCCTCGCTGCAATCCTCCACCGCCGCCCTCGACTTCGTCACCTCCCCCGC
>NZ_RZTO01001558.1:0-415 GCF_003997225.1 Mesorhizobium sp. M2C.T.Ca.TU.002.02.1.1 | reverse complement strand
GCCGACGACGCCGCGCGCGACGTGGTTGAACGGCCGCCTGGTCGTGAATGCGGTGGCCAGCTCACCCTTGAAGGCGAGGAAGGCGATGATCGGGAAGATGGCGAAGAAGGAGCGGAAGAAGACGATCTGTCCGGCGGGCACGTCGCCGGCCGCCTTGATGCAGGTCTGCATGCCGACGAAAACCGTCACCGAGACGATCTTCAGCGTGATGCCGCGCAGCGTGTTGTGGCCGACGGCATGATCGACGGTCATCTTGCCTCGTAAGGATGGTCGGAAAAACGAAGCCGCAAATGAAGCCTTTGCGCAGTTTTGTCGAGTGGCCGTTTCGTGTAAAGAGCGCGCACCTCAAAATTCTTGGACCAGCCAAGCTGGCTCTCCGCCCGAAACCGACAGGAAAAGCCCAAGGAATGCGCAC
>NZ_RZTO01001557.1:0-345 GCF_003997225.1 Mesorhizobium sp. M2C.T.Ca.TU.002.02.1.1 | reverse complement strand
GCGTGCGTGAAGGCTTTCTCTATTCGCTGCTCGACGAGGCGGAGCAGAAGGCCGATCCGCTGATTTCGGCCTCGGAGGAACTCGCCCGCCTGCGCTCGCGCTCCGTCACCCATGCGCACGAACTTGTCGACTGGACCGCCAAGACCTTTGCGGCCTTCGGCATCGACGAGACCGAGGACGAGGCGCGCTACCGCCACGCGGCCGCATTGCTGGCCGATATCGGCTGGCGCGCGCATCCCGAATACCGCGGCAAGCAATCGCTCAACATCATTGCGCACGCGTCCTTCTTCGGCGTCGACCATCCTGGCCGTGCTTTCCTGGCGATGGCCAACGCCTATCGTCACG
>NZ_RZTO01001556.1:0-417 GCF_003997225.1 Mesorhizobium sp. M2C.T.Ca.TU.002.02.1.1 | reverse complement strand
CCGTTTCTCTTTCAGGTCCCCAGGGCCGGCTTTCCGGTGATGCCACGGCCGGTCAGGAGCGCACCTTCACATTCACACTATCGAACAGCGGCTCGGCCCCGGCCCGCGATGTCAAGCTTTCGGCGAGCCCGCCATCCGGCTGGAAGGTCGCCTTCAACCCCGAGAAGGTGGATGAGATCGCACCCGGCGGGACATCCGATGTCGGCGTCTCGATGACGCCTTCGACCCAGGCGATCGCTGGCGACTATATGGTCTCGGTCCGAGCAAACGGCGACGGCGCATCCGACAACGCCGATTTCCGGGTGACGGTGCGGACATCCACGCTTTGGGGCGTGACCGGCCTTGGCGTGATCGGCGCCTCCGCGTTGATGCTCGCTTTCGCCGTGACGCGGTATGGTCGGCGATGAGCCCGGTCAT
>NZ_RZTO01001555.1:0-366 GCF_003997225.1 Mesorhizobium sp. M2C.T.Ca.TU.002.02.1.1 | reverse complement strand
GGATAACCGAGGCGGGCGGGCAATACCGTCGAGCCGGGCAAACCCACCAGCAATCCTGGGCGAACGAATGAGCACACGGGTCATCATTATCGGGTCGGGGCCGGCGGGCTACACCGCCGCCATCTATGCGGCACGCGCGCTGTGCAATCCCGTGCTGATCTGTGGGCCGCAACCTGGTGGACAGCTGACGGTAACCACGGATGTCGAGAACTATCCGGGATTCCCCGACATCGTCCAGGGCCCATGGCTCATGGAGCAGATGCAGAAACAGGCGGAACACTGCGGGGCGACTATCGTCACTGACCATGTCGAAACCGCCGATCTCAGCGAGCGGCCGTTCAGGGTAATCACGTCGTCCGGCAAGCG
>NZ_RZTO01001554.1:0-420 GCF_003997225.1 Mesorhizobium sp. M2C.T.Ca.TU.002.02.1.1 | reverse complement strand
ACCAATGGCCCTGGCGATTGGTTAACCTGCTCAATTTTCACTATTTTCGGGCGGGAACCTTAAGGTTTTCGCGCCGTTATGACCCTATCCCGAATTGTCCGGCGCCGGAGCAATTCCAGGAAGGCGCGCACCGCTTTCCGTCTGGAGTTGCGAAGAAGATTGCAGGAGCTGTCAGATGGCAACCAACAGCAGAAAAACCGCGCCCAAGAAAGCCAGGGCCAATCAATCCAGGGCGGCGCAGGCCAAGGCCGGCGCCGCCCCCGCTATCGCGGAGCGGTCGAAGGACGCCAAGCCGGCTTTCGGCAAGGCGGCGCCGAAGAAAGTGACGCCCGGCGCGGCTCACAAGGTCGCGGCCAAGGGCGCGAAGCCTCACAAGCCCGCAACGGGACCGGCGGCGAAGAAATCGGGCCCGATCCGCAC
>NZ_RZTO01001553.1:0-421 GCF_003997225.1 Mesorhizobium sp. M2C.T.Ca.TU.002.02.1.1 | reverse complement strand
GGATTGTCGAGATAGACCCACGCCTCGTCGAGCATGATCAGCGTGGGCCGTCCGTCGAACCGTTCCTCAAGTCGCTGGAACAGATAGGTAAGCACCGGCAGCAAAGCGCTTTGGCTGTGCATTAACTCCTCGGTCTCGAAACACTGCACATCCGACAAGGCCAGCCCATCATGATCGGCATCGAGCAGGCGGCCGAAGGGACCGTCGAGCGTGTAGGGCATCAATGCGGTCTTCAGCGCATTGGATTGAAGCAGGACCGAAAGACCGGTCAGTGTGCGTTCCTGCGCCGGCGCGGTGGCAAGGCTGGCCAGCGCTGACCAAATAGCCTCCTTCACCTCCGGCGTGACGGTGACGTTCTCGTGGGCAACAAGGCTGGCGATCCATTCGGCCGCCCAGCTTCGGCTAGCCTGGTCGTTGATGC
>NZ_RZTO01001552.1:0-421 GCF_003997225.1 Mesorhizobium sp. M2C.T.Ca.TU.002.02.1.1 | reverse complement strand
CGCCATGACAATCCAACGCTCGACGCTCAAGAAACTGGCCTTTTCGACCTTTCTGCTGACGCTGCCGCTCAATGCGGCCTTCGCCGCCGATCCGGCGGTGGCCGAACGGATCAAGGCAGCCCTTGCCGCCCAGGGCGTCGACATTTCCTGGACCGGCGTCTCCGGCGACGATTCGAACGCCACGCTGCAGGGCGTTTCCATCAAGCCGGCGGCCGAGAAGGACGCGCTGCCCATCGGCGACGTGAAGCTGGAAGGAGTCAGCGAAGCCAATGGCGGCTATGAGATCGCCACCGTCTCGACCTCGCCTTTCGAACACAGCAAGGACGGCGTGACGCTCAATCTCAGCCCGGTGGTCATCCACGGCATGAAGGTCCCGGCCGAGGGCGGCACCGATCCGCTGGGCTCGCTGATGATGTACAAG
>NZ_RZTO01001551.1:0-422 GCF_003997225.1 Mesorhizobium sp. M2C.T.Ca.TU.002.02.1.1 | reverse complement strand
TCTTCGAAGCGCATGTGTCGGTGATGCATTGTTGCCCGATATTGCGCCGTTCGGCCGCGGCCAGATCACCCTAGCTGTCGGCCAGTTGTGCGCCGAGGCGGATCTTGACGGCGATGAATTAATCTTGCGGGGGCCTTTCCGCCCGCGACCGTGTCCTTTGGAGAGTGCGCATATGACACAACCCGGATCGCAACTGGAGCTTACTAAGGATCTCGACGATGTCGAGATCGTGCTTGTCTTTGAATGCGGCCGCTGGCCTATTTCTCTTGGGGAATTAAGAAGTGCCGGCGAAGGGCATATTTTTGAACTTGGATGGCCGATCGACGGCCCGGTCGACATAGTGGCCAATGGTCAGCGTATCGGGCGTGGCGACATTGTCCGCATCGGAGAAGAGCTGGGCATCAGGCTCCGTGGAGGGTTTG
>NZ_RZTO01001550.1:0-422 GCF_003997225.1 Mesorhizobium sp. M2C.T.Ca.TU.002.02.1.1 | reverse complement strand
CTCGAAGCCGGCGGTGTCGATGACGTCGAAATGGAGATCGTAGAGTTTTGCGGCATGGACGCGGCGGTCGCGCGTCACGCCCGGCGTGTCGTCGACAAGCGCCAGCTTCTTTCCGACCAGCCGATTGAAAAGAGTCGATTTGCCGACGTTAGGCCGGCCGATGATGGCGACTTTGAACGACATCCAGTCTACCGTTCATTTTGCATGTCGTTTGTCCCAAAACCGCTGCGCACTTTTGGGCGACATGCAATCACGACGCGTTGCCCGACCCGCGGATCAGCTCGGACATAAGCTGCGCCCGCTGGCGCACATTGCGCGGGGCGGCGTCGTCCGAGGAGATCTGGTCGAACAGTTTGAGCGCGTCGGCCGACTTGCCGTCCTTCCAGGCGGCAAGGCCGAGCGCCTCGCGCGCCGAATGGCGC
>NZ_RZTO01000154.1:0-9897 GCF_003997225.1 Mesorhizobium sp. M2C.T.Ca.TU.002.02.1.1 | reverse complement strand
CACCTGGACCAATGACGACGTGCCGGAACTGGGCGGCGACACGCCGCTCGAGACCTGCCTCGCCGAAACCGCGGAAGCCGGCTATGCCGGCACCGAGCTTGGCGGCAAGTTTCCGCGCGACAGCCGCGCGCTCCGGCCGATCCTCGACCATTACGGGCTGGCGCTGGTCTCCGGCTGGTATGACGGGCGCATCTGCGAGAAGGAGGTGGACGAGGAGTTCGAGGCGATCCGGCCGCATCTGACTTTATTGCGCGACCTCGGCGCGCGGCATGTCGTCTATGCCGACACCTCGCGCGGCCGGCATGGCGCGATCCACGATCCGATCTCGCAGCGGCCGAAGCTGATGGACGGCGAATGGAAGGCCTATGGCGCCAAGATCACCCGGCTCGCCGAGCGGTTCTCCGATTTCGGCGTCGGCATGGCCTTCCACCATCACATGGGCACGATCGTCGAGACCGACACGGAGATCGACCGGCTGATGCACACGACCGGCGAGGCGGTCGGCCTGCTCTACGACACCGGGCACTGCGCCTTTTCCGGCGGCGACCCGGAGCAATTGCTGCGCCGGCATGTGGAGCGCGTCGTGCATGTGCATTGCAAGGATGTGCGCCCGGCCATGCTGAAGAAGGCGCGCGAGGCCGACATGAGCTTCATGGGCGCGGTGATGGAAGGCATCTTCACCGTGCCGGGCGACGGCGCGATCGATTATCCGACGCTGCTCAAGATCCTCGCCGGCCAGGGCTATTCCGGCTGGCTGGTGGTGGAGGCTGAGCAGGACCCGGCCAAGGCGCACCCCTTGACCTATGCCACGATGGGCTACCGCAACCTCAAGAAGCTGGCGCAGGGCGCGGGTTTCTATGTGCACGAGCGCGCAAAGGAGGTCCGCCATGCCGGCTGAACGCAAGGTCGTCATCAACATCGACGATGTCGGCATGTGCCACGGCGCCAATGTCGCCTATCTCAAGCTGAAGCGCGCCGGCGCGGTGGACAGCGGCTCGGTGATGGTGCCCTGCCCGTGGTTCCTGGAGATCGCCGAGGAAGGCGCCAAGGACGCCTCGCTCAATCTCGGGGTCCACATCACGCTCACCTCGGAGAAGAAGTACTACCGCTGGCGGCCGCTGACCAAGGCGAGCCAGGCATCGGGCATCGTCGATGGCGACGGCTATCTGTTCCGCTCGGTGCCGGAACTGCGCGCCAGGGGCGAGCCGGACGCGGTGGAGGCCGAGATGCGGGCGCAGATCGACGCGGCCTTGGCCGCGGGGCTGTCGCTCACGCACATAGACGGCCATATGGGCGCGGTGTTCTCGCCGGAATTCGTCGACCGCTACGCTTCGGTCGGCATCGACTACGGCCTGCCGACCTTGTTCCCGAAAAGCATCTCGGTCTACGGGCCGATCCACAATCTGGGTCCGCTGGACGACAGCGTCTTCTCCGCGCCGGGCAAGCGGCTGGTTGAGGCCGGCGAGACGCTGGCAAGCGCGGTGCTGGAGACGCCGTGGCACCGCAACCAGCCGGCCCGCGCCCGCTACGAGGCCTTGTTCAATGAGATCGGCGACGGGCTCAATTTCCTTTGCCTGCACGCCAACGCGCCCGGCGAGATCGAGGTGATCGAGCCCAACTCGGCGCAGATCCGCATCGACGAATTCGACCTGCTTCCAGACCCGGATTTCATGGCCTTCGTGGAGGGACTGTCCATCCGCCGCGGCTCGCTCCGGGATTTCCGGGCATGAGCATGCTCGCAAGGAGAGACCTGCAATCATGACGAGACGGCCTGACCAGGGAGGGTCAAGGCCAAGACTTTGGGAAACACAACAACAACTGAGGAGAACCACTATGAGTGCCTTATTCTCGATGTCCGGACTGCGGAACGCGTTGAGCGCGGCGGCGCTCTCGCTCGCCTTTGCCGGCGCCGGCATCCTGCCCGCGCCGGCCCAGGTGAAGAAGGAAAGCGATGTGCGCATCGTCTTCGTCACCCACGGCCAGGCCAACGACGTCTATTGGAGCGTGGTGAAGAACGGCATGCAGGCCGCCGCCAAGCAGCTCGGCGTCAAGGTCGAATACCAGGCGCCAGAGACCTTCGACGTGGTGCGCATGGCGCGCATGATCGAGGCGGCGACCGCGTCCAAGCCGGACGGGCTGGTCGTCTCCATCCCCGACATGGACGCGCTGAAGGCGCCGGTGGAAGCGGCCAAGGCCGCCGGCATCCCGGTGGTCGTCATCGACAGCGGCGAGGAAGCGGTGGAGCCCTGGGGCCTCGACCTCTTCGTCGGCGGCGGCTCGGAATACGACAATGGCGTCAAGGCCGGCGAGATCATGGCCAAGGCCGGCGTCAAGAAGGGCATCTGCATCAACCACGAGGTCGGCAATGTCAGCCTCGACAAGCGCTGCGAAGGCTATAATGACGGCCTGAAGAAGAGCGGCGGCTCCTCCGACGGGGTGGCCGCCACGATGGACCCGACCGACGTGACGCGCCGCGTCGAAGGCTATCTCACCGCGCATGCGGACGTCACCGGCGTGCTGACGCTGGGCCCGACCGTCGCCGCACCCCTGCTCAAGATGTTTTCGGATGCCGGCACGATCGGCAACTACAAGATCGGCACGTTCGACCTGTCGCCCGAGATCCTCGATGCGGTCGCCAAGGGCACGATGATGTTCGGCATCGACAACCAGCAATATATGATGGGCTACTATCCCGTCGTCTTCCTCACCAACAAGGCGATGTACAAGACCTTCCCGACATCGGCCGTGCGCACCGGTCCGTCCTTCATCATGAAGGACGACGCGGCCGCCGTGCGCGATCTCAGCAAGGCCGGCATCCGCTGATGCTATAATGGCCCGCCGGCGAAAGCGCCGGCGGGCCATTGTTGGACAAGAAATCCGGACGGAAGCCGAGGCGAAGCCACTGAGCCTGCCGCTTCGGATCTTCCTGGGGTGCCCTGGACGCTTATTGGGATGACGATCGTGACCGATGCACTGAACCCGGCTCATCCGCCCGAGCCGAAACCCGTTTCGCGACGCCTAGTGCGCCTGATGCGGCGGCCGGAGCTCGGCGCCATCACCGGCACCGTCATCGTGTTCCTCGCCTTCGGCATCACCGCGGGCAACAGCGGCCTGTTCTCGATGGCCGGCATCGCCAATTTCCTGCAGGTGTCGGCGCAGCTCGGCATATTGGCCGCGGCCGTCGCGCTGCTGATGATCGGCGGCGAGTTCGACCTGTCGCTGGGTTCGATGATCGGCTTTGCCAGCGTCACCATCGGGCTTTGCGTCACCCAGTTCGGGCTTTCGATCCCCGCGGCGGTGGCGATCGCCTTCGTCATCGCCATCATCGTGGGTGCACTGAACGGCATCCTCGTGGTGCGCACCAGGCTGCCCTCCTTCATCGTTACGCTGGCGGGCCTGTTCATCCTGCGCGGCCTGACGCTCGCGATCACGCGCACCATCACCGGGCGCACGCAGATCCCCTATATCACCGACGGCCAGGAAGGCAGCTTCGTGGTCTGGCTGTTCGGCGGCAAGTTCGGCGCGCCGGTCTTCGCCTGGCTCGCCGCGCATGGCGTGATCGCCGCGCGCCCCGACGGCTCGGCAATGGTGCAGGGTCTTTCGATGTCGATCCTGTGGTGGGTGGCGGTGACCGCCTTCGCCACCTGGCTGCTGATCAAGACGCGCTTCGGCAACTGGGTGTTCGCCGTCGGCGGCGACGACCGCGCGGCGCGCAATGTCGGCGTGCCGGTCGACCGGGTGAAGATCCTGCTGTTCATCGGCACAGCACTTTCGGCGACGCTGTTCGCCGTCATCCAGGTGCTGGAAGCCGGCTCCGCCGACACGCTGCGCGGCACGCAGAAGGAGTTCCAGGCGATCATCGCGGCGGTGATCGGCGGCTGTCTGCTCACCGGCGGCTACGGCTCGGCGATCGGCGCCATGTTCGGGGCGCTGATCTTCGGCACGGTGGAGATGGGCATCTTCTACACCGGCATCGACACCGACTGGTTCCAGGTCTTCCTCGGCTCGATGCTTCTGATCGCCGTGCTGGTCAACAATTACGTGCGCCGCAAGGCGACGGAGGCACGCTGATGACCGAGACCGTTCCGCTCATCGAACTGCGCAACGTCACCCGGCGCTTCGGCTCGGTGACGGCGCTGCGCGACATGTCGTTTGCCGCGCATGCCGGCGAGGTGCACTGCCTGCTCGGCGACAATGGCGCCGGCAAGTCGACGCTGATCAAGACGCTGTCGGGCGTGCACACGCCGAGCGAAGGCCAGATGTATGTCGACGGCAAGCCGGTGACGTTCTCATCGCCCAGGCAGGCGCTCGACGCCGGCATCGCCACGGTCTTCCAGGACCTGTCGATGATCCCGCTGATGAGCATCACCCGCAATTTCTTCCTTGGACGCGAGCCGGTGAAGGGCTGGGGGCCGGCCGGGCGTATCGACATGAAGACGGCCGATGCGATCGTCTATGACCAGCTCGGCAAGATCGGCATCAATGTGCGCGATCCGCAGCAGGCGGTCGGCACGCTTTCCGGCGGCGAGCGGCAATGCGTGGCGATCGCGCGCGCCGTCTACCACGGCGCCAGGGTGCTGATCCTCGACGAGCCGACCTCGGCGCTCGGCGTGCACCAGGCCTCGATCGTGCTGCGCTATGTGGCGCAGGCGCGCCAGCGCGGGCTCGCCGTCATCTTCATCACCCACAACATCCACCACGCCTATCCGATCGGCGACGTCTTCACCATGCTCAACCGCGGCCGTTCGCTCGGCACGTTCCGCAAGGGCGACATCACCGAGAAGGAGGTGCTGGACATGATGGCCGGCGGCCGCGAGATCCGCGAATTGCAGCAGGAGCTGGAGCGCTTCACCAAGCCGGGTTCCGGCGCGGAAGCGGCGGCTCACTGAGGCATTACAGAAGGTAGAAAAATGATCGACGCCGCATTGTTCGGCGCCGGGCTGATCGGCTCGGTGCATGCGAAAAATCTTGCCCGGCATCCAGGCGTGCGCCTGCGCTATGTCGTCGACCCCCGACGCGACGCCGCCGAGCGGATCGCCGCAGCGACGGGCGCGGAGATTACCGACACCGCGACGGTGATGAACGACCCGTCGGTCAAGGCCGTGGTGATCGCGTCTGCCACCCGCACCCATGCCGACCTGATCATCGGGGCCGCGGCCAAGGGCAAGGCGATCTTCTGCGAGAAGCCGATCGACCTCGACATCGCCCGCACCGACCAATGCCTGGCGGCGGTCGAGAAGGCCGGCGTGCCGCTGCAGATCGGCTTCAACCGGCGCTTCGATCCGTCCTTCGCCGCTGTAAGAAAACGCATCGATGCCGGCGAGATCGGCGCGGTCGAGCAGGTCATCATCACCAGCCGCGACCCTGAGCCGGAAACCGAGGAAGCGCTGGCCGGCGGCGGCGGCGTGTTCCGCGAGATGACCATCCACGATTTCGACATGGCGCGCTTCTTGCTCGGCGAGGAGCCGGTCGAGCTTTTCGCCACCGGCTCCTCGCTGGTCGAGCCCTATTACGCAAAGCTCGGCGACTACGACACGGCGATGTTCATCCTGCGCACGGCGTCGGGCCGGCAGTGCCACATCAACAACAGCGTGCGCGCCGTCTATGGCTACGACCAGCGCATCGAGGTGCATGGCGCGAAGGGCATGCTGCAGGCCGGCAACCGCACGCCGACTTCGGTCATCCTCAGCGGCGAGAGCGGGATCGCGGCCGACCGGCCGCTCTATTTCTTCGTCGAGCGCTATGCAGACTCCTACGAGGCGGAGCTCGACCATTTCATCCAGTCGGCCGGCGCGGGACGGACGCCGGCCGTCGGCGCCGCCGATGGCCGGAAGGCGATGATCCTGTGCGAGGCCGCGCTTGCCTCCGCGAAGTCCGGCCGCTTCGAGCCAGTCCGGTTCTGAGGCGTTGCCTGGCCTATCTCACATCGACCCAGCGCTGCTCCTGGAAGGAGCGCGCCATGGCATGCACGGTGCGCTCGATCTCCAGCCCCTCGTCGAAGTCGATGATGCGGGCCGGCCTGCCGGCGATGCGCATCAGGAGCTCGCGGCATTCGATCATCTTGAGATCGTTGAAGCCCAGCCCATGGCCGGGCGCCGGCAGGAAGGAATCGTAGGGCTTGTGGTGCGGCGCGACCAGGACGGTGCGGTAGCCCTGTTCGGTCGGCCGGTCGGCGGTGAGGTAGAGCTGGAACTCGTTCATCCGCTCCTGGTCGTAGAGGATCGAGCCCTTCGAGCCGAAGATCTGGATGGCGATGCGGCCCTTGCGGCCCCAGGCCGAGCGGTTGACCAGCAGCGTGCCGGCAACGCCGTTTTCGAGATGCATCAAGACGCTGGCGATATCATAGGTCTCGACCGCGCGGAGGGCGCCCGACGCGGTCTTGCGGTCGGCATAGGGTTTGGCCATGTCGCACATGACGCGGCTGACGCGGCCGAACAGCACCTTGATCAGCGACAGCGGATGCACGGCGAAATCATCGAGCGCACCATAGCCGGACGAAGCTTCGTGCTTCCAGAAGAACAGCGCCTCCGGGTCGGCCATGAAATCCTCGTCCATCTCTATGCGCAGGAGGTTGACGTCGCCGATGATCTTTTCCTCGAGCAACGCGCCGATGTGACGGATGGCGGGATTCTGGATGTAGTTGTAGCCGAGCACAGCGACCTTGCCGGATTTCCTCGCCGCCGCCGCCATGGTCTCGGCCTCGGCAAAGCTCGGCGCCATCGGCTTCTCGCACCACAGATGCTTGCCGGCTTGGAAGATGGCGATCGCCATTTCCGGATGGAACTGGTTGGGCGTGGTCAGCGAGACGACATCGACCTCCGGGTCGTTGACCACGGCGCGCCAGTCGCCGGAACCTTTCGCGAAGCCGAACTCGCCGGCCTTGCGCCGGGCCAACTCGTCATTCACCTCGCCCAGATGCACCAGTTTCGGCTTGTCGACGTCGGGAAAGACGGTGCCCACCGCGTTCCAGGCGATGGCGTGGCACTTGCCCATGAAGCCCGTGCCGATGAGGCCCACTCCGACCATGTCGATTGTCTCCAAGATGAAAGGAAATAACGGTGTGGATTGATTAGTCCATTTTGGTAAAGAATGGAACATACAAATCATTTTTTATGGTGTTCTTGCGCGAACTCGCTATGATGGGGCAGGAGAGGGACGAACCATATGGGCGTGGGCGGAGCGACGATGGACGAACGGGTGCCTCGTGATTTCGAAACGCTGCGCGCGACGATCCTGGACAGGCGCGCGAGCCTGCCCAAGCGCATCGCGCAGATCGCCGCCTATGCGCTCGACAACCCCGACGACATCGCCTTCGGCACGGCGGCCAGCATCGCGGCCTCGGCCGGCGTCCAGCCTTCGACGCTGATCCGCTTTGCCCAGCAGCTCGGCTTCGACGGCTTCACCAGCCTGCAACAGGTTTTCCGCGAGCGGCTGCGCGAACGCAATTCCTCCTATGACGAGCGGCTGGCGGCGTTGCGCGCCAAGGCCGAGGACGGCGGCGGCCACCGGGCGATCTTCGACGGCTTCGTCGCCGCCGCCAGCACCTCGCTGGGCGATATTTCGCGTTCGCTCAATGACGCGCATTTCGAAGAGGCCGTCAATTTGCTGGCCAAGGCCGAGACCATCTATGTGCTGGCCAAGCGCCGCTCCTATCCGGTCGCATCCTACATCGCCTATGCGCTGGGCAAGCTCAAGATCCGCAACCAGCTGGTGGAATCGGCCGCGGGCCTGAACGCCGAGATGATCGGCTTCGCCACGCCGCGCGACGCCGTCATCGCCATCAGCTTCTCGCCTTACGCGCCGGCGACCATCGACGAGACGCGCTCGATCGCCGAACAGGGCGTGCCGATCGTGGCCATCACCGACTCGTCCTTCTCGCCGCTGGCGCAATTCGCCAAGGTCTGGTTCGAGGTCGCCGAGGCCGATTTCGGCGGCTTCCGCTCGATTTCGGCGACGATGGCTTTGGCCATGGCGCTGACGGTCGCCGTCGGCGAGAAGCGCCGCGAAGCCGGCCGCCGGCGCAAGGGCTGAGGCCTCGCCGGCGAGCGCTTTTCAGCCGGGGAATGCTCATTCCATATTGACTGCAGATTGGAATTAATATTTCATATTGACGACACCACGCCGTCGCTGGCGCGCGCTGTCCAAACGACGCTGCTCTGCACAACAAGGCCGATGGAGGTTCGAATGGGCGAAGCCGTGGAAGGGAAATGCCCGCCGCTCGACGTCATCACCATCGGCCGCGCATCGGTCGATCTCTATGGACAGCAGATCGGCTCGCGGCTGGAGGACATCGCCTCCTTCGCCAAGTCGGTCGGCGGCTGCCCGGCCAATATTTCCGTCGGCACGGCAAGGCTCGGCCTGCGCTCGGCGCTGCTGACGCGCGTCGGCGACGAGCAGATGGGCCGCTTCATCCGCGAGCAGCTTCGGCGCGAGGGCGTCTCGGTCGACGGCTTGAAGACCGACAAGGATCGGCTGACGGCGCTGGTGCTGCTCTCGGTCGAGAGCGAGGGCGTCTCGCCGATGATTTTCTATCGCTCCGACTGCGCCGACATGGCGCTGGCCGAAGAGGACATCGACGAGGCTTTCATCGCTTCGGCCCGCTCGGTCGTCGTCACCGGCACGCATTTTTCCCGGCCGAATTCCGATGCCGCGCAGCGCAAGGCGATCCGCCTGATGAAGGCCCGGGGCGGCAAGGTTGTCTTTGACATCGACTACCGCCCGAACCTCTGGGGCCTTGCCGGTCATGCCGAGGGTTTCGAACGCTACGTCAAGTCCGACCGCGTCTCGGCGCAGCTGAAGACGGTGCTGCCGGACTGCGATCTCATCGTCGGCACCGAAGAGGAGATCATGATCGCGTCCGGCGCCGACGATTGCCTGAGCGCGCTGAAGACGATCCGCGCGCTGTCCTCGGCCACAATCGTGCTGAAACGCGGCGCCAAGGGCTGCATCGTCTATGACGGGCCGATCAGCGACGACCTTGAGGACGGCATCGTCGGCAAGGGTTTCCCGATCGAGATCTACAATGTGCTGGGCGCCGGCGATGCCTTCATGTCCGGCTTCCTGCGCGGCTGGCTGGGCGGCGAAAGCTTTGCCACCGCCGCGACCTGGGCCAATGCCTGCGGCGCCTTTGCCGTCTCGCGCCTGCTCTGCGCGCCGGAATATCCGACCTTCGAGGAGCTGCAGTTCTTCCTGAAGCACGGCAGCAAGCATCTGGCGCTGCGCAAGGACGAGGCGATCAACCACATCCATTGGGCGACGACGCGCCGACGCGACATTCCCTCGCTGATGGCTTTGGCCTGCGACCATCGCGTGCAGTTGGAAGATGTCGCGGCCAGGGTCGGCGCCGACGTTTCGCGCATCCCTGATTTCAAGGTGCTCACCGTGAAGGCGGCGGCAAAGGTCGCCGCCGGCCGCGACGGCTACGGCATGCTGATCGACGAGAAATACGGTCGCGACGCGATGTTCGAATTCGCCCGCCATCCCTTCGCCTGGCTCGGCCGCCCGGTCGAATTGCCCGGATCGCGGCCGCTGCGCTTCGAATTCTCGCAGGACATCGGCTCGCAGCTGACCGAATGGCCGGTCGACCATTGCATCAAATGCCTGTGCTTCTACCATCCGGACGACCCGGAGGCGCTCAAAGTCGAGCAGCAGCAGAAGCTGCGCGCTTTGTTCGAGGCGGCGCGGAAGGTCGGCCGGGAACTGCTGGTCGAGATCATCGCCGGCAAGCACGGCAAGCTCGACGACACCACCATTCCACGCGCCCTGGAGGAGCTCTACGCGCTGGGCATTAAGCCCGACTGGTGGAAGCTCGAGCCGCAAGCTTCGGCAGGCGCCTGGGCGAAGATCGAACAGGTGATCGTCAAAAACGATCCGTGGTGCCGCGGCGTCGTGCTGCTC
>NZ_RZTO01001549.1:0-423 GCF_003997225.1 Mesorhizobium sp. M2C.T.Ca.TU.002.02.1.1 | reverse complement strand
ATCGTGGACACCGCGATTGCCGCCGCCTGCGTGCCCAGTCCCGCCTCTTCCAGACTGAACAGCACGACTCCGAGCGTTTCCTTGCCGCTCGACCACAACAGCGCCGAGACGGTCAACTCGTTGAAAGCGCTCATGAACACCAGCAGCCCGCCGGCCACGGCCGCGGGCGCCGCGAGTGGCGCGGTGATCGTCCAGAGCCGCCGCAACGGGCCGGCGCCGGATACTGCTGCCGCCTCGTCGAGATCGCGCGGAATCTGCCCGACGGCCGTCGTCACCGGTTTCATCGCCAACGTCAGGAAGCGCATCGCGTAGGCGACCAGGATGATCGACGCGGTCGCGTAGAGGCTGCCGATCAGCGGCAGCGGCCGCAGGAACAAAAGGATGCAGGCGATCGCCAGCACCACGCCGGGGATCGTGTAAGGC
>NZ_RZTO01001548.1:0-423 GCF_003997225.1 Mesorhizobium sp. M2C.T.Ca.TU.002.02.1.1 | reverse complement strand
GATGAGCGGCGCGACTTGGCTTTGGCCGACAATTCCAACGATACCGCACATGCGATAACCCCCGATTCCCAGCGGAAAACCCGGCGTTATCTAGGGATCGCCGGCCCGCCGCGAAAGTCACTTTGCGTTTCGTTCCGTGTCAGCGGAACGGTCTTTTGCTCCATGCACCATGCCAGACTGCGCTTGCAATCCGGTTACCTGAACCGCTCGGGTTTTCAGGGCCCTGGTTTCCGCTCGTTCATATCTGGTCGAGCCGCGGCTGCATCCTTCAGGAAGCGCTCAAACGCTACTCCGCCGCCGCCTTCTTCCTGGCCGCCGCGGCCGAGGCAAAGCGCTCACGCAACTCCTTGCCCTTGCCGGGGATCGTCTTCTGGCGGGCGCGGCCGAAGGCCAGCGCGTCGTCGGGCACGCTTTCGGGGATCA
>NZ_RZTO01001547.1:0-424 GCF_003997225.1 Mesorhizobium sp. M2C.T.Ca.TU.002.02.1.1 | reverse complement strand
CCGCCATTGCGAAACTCTGATGCGGCAATGCCGTAGCGCTTGAGTTTGTCATAAAAGGTCTTGCGCGGTACGCCGAGCGCATCGATGGCGCCGCGCACCTCGCCACTATGGTCGCGCAGCGCGTCGCGGATGAGCTGTGCTTCGTATTGGCCGACCCGTTCGGGCAATGCTGCCGTAGGCTCCGGCGAATGCGCGGAGACCGCCCTCGTCCCATCTTCCGGACCGAGGCCGAGCGCAACACGGTCGGCAAAATGGGCAAGCTCGCGCACATTGCCTGGCCAGTCATGCGACTGGAGATGATCGCTGACCGCAGCGTTCATCTTCGCGACAGGCCGGCCGAACCGTTCTGCCGCCTTGCCCAGGAAATGCCCAAACAGCATCGGGATATCGCCGCGACGCTCGCGCAGCGGCGGGATGCGCAGCG
>NZ_RZTO01001546.1:0-424 GCF_003997225.1 Mesorhizobium sp. M2C.T.Ca.TU.002.02.1.1 | reverse complement strand
CCTCTGGCCACGCCGCTTGCCATGCGGCTCGGCGTCGCCTGGACCATGCTGTTGATGATCGCCATCGGCGCGCTCGCCTTTGTCGGCTTCCATTTCGCGCCGGATTTCTGGATGTGGTTTCCGCTCCGCGTCGCCCTGCACATCTCGCTGACGGTGCTGTTCATCCTGTCGGAATTCTGGATCAGCACCTCCGCCCCGCCCAGCCGGCGCGGCCTTGTGCTTGGCATCTACGCCACCGTTTTGTCACTTGGCTTTGCCGCCGGACCCTGGCTGTTCGCTCATCTCGGCAGTTCGGGCTTTCTGCCATTCGGCGTGACCATAGGGCTGGTGACGCTTGCCGCCATTCCGGTGCTTGCGGCCCGCAACGAGAGTCCGAGCATTGTCGCCGAGAGCGAGACCAGCCATTTCCTGCGCTACATCTGGC
>NZ_RZTO01001545.1:0-425 GCF_003997225.1 Mesorhizobium sp. M2C.T.Ca.TU.002.02.1.1 | reverse complement strand
ATCTTTCTCCTTTTGGCTGGTCCGTGCCCGTCACGGCCGGATTTCGAGCTAAGGATGAACGGCAAGGCCGCTTTCCGACACGGCCCTGCGAATTTCTACCGCGTGTTGTCAGCGCGAATGGCGCGTGACGAGAACCAGACATCGCCGAACACGGCGGTGGCGGTGCGGTCGGGCGCCTTGTCTTGCGTCAGCCAGATCGAGCGGGTTCGCGCGGCGCGCTCGCGGGTCGGTATTTTCGCGCCCGGCTCGGCGGTGGAAGCGCCGACGCAAGGGATGAACCAGGAGCCCATGAAGGGCCGGCAGGCAAAGCCGTTTTCCAGGCGGGTTATGAGGACCGCGAGGCCGACGGCTTCGGAGGGACGCCACGGAAAGATCATGCGGCCGCCGGGTTTCAGGGCTTTCAACCATGCGGCGGGCGGGGCGGC
>NZ_RZTO01001544.1:0-369 GCF_003997225.1 Mesorhizobium sp. M2C.T.Ca.TU.002.02.1.1 | reverse complement strand
GGACTGGCCCTCGGAGGAATAGCCGAGCTAATTGCCTAGTATCTTGTCCAGCGCCGCCTGTTCCTCAGTGGTCAGCGCATTGGTTGCCGTCGAGCGACGCGACCGCGCGGTCAGCACGATGAAAACGCCTCCCACCAGCAACAGCAGGACAGGCGTGCCCCACAGCAATGCATTGCGCAGGTCGAAACGCGGCTTGAGCAGCACGAACTCGCCATAGCGCGAAACCACGTAGTCCATGACCTGCTGGTCAGTGTCGCCGGCGACGAGGCGCTGACGCACGAGGACGCGCAGGTCGCGGGCAAGGTCGGCATCGGATTCGTCGATCGACTGGTTCTGGCAGACCATGCAGCGCAAGCCTTCCGAAAGCGC
>NZ_RZTO01001543.1:0-426 GCF_003997225.1 Mesorhizobium sp. M2C.T.Ca.TU.002.02.1.1 | reverse complement strand
CATTTGAAGCGTGGCAAACCGCTGCCAGAAGAGACCGTTGAGTACCTCGACCAACTCAAGGCGGCCGGAGTTTCGGCGGCCGACATCGAGACGTTCGAAAGCAAACCTGTCGCTCCAAAGGCGCAAATCGCTCCTCTCGGACGGTCGCTGTTCTTCATCCATGACGGTGTTCACGCCGGCGTAAACGGCGATCTCTTCGTGCCGCTCGGCAAGGACGGCGCGCAGCCGAGGGAGCCGGTGCGTTAGCCATGGGCGGACGGGGCGCGTCTGGCGGGGCTGGTAAGCGTCCGGTTCTTGCACGTCGCTCAGCTCTTGACAGGATTTGCCGCTTTCCAGTTCCACGGCAGCAATTCGTCGAGGCGGTTGATGGGGGTCCGTCAACCATGCGCGAGAGCACATCATGAAGATAGGCGTAGGGTTCGACGC
>NZ_RZTO01001542.1:0-426 GCF_003997225.1 Mesorhizobium sp. M2C.T.Ca.TU.002.02.1.1 | reverse complement strand
CTGATGACATTGGCGCAGGGCCGGCCGCGCTCCGGATCGCTGCAGGCGATGATGGAGCGCCGCTACGAGGCTTATAAGACGCATGTCGTCAAACCGTTCTTTCGCGAGCATATCGCCCGCCTAGACCGGCAGATCGTGCTGATCGACGCCATGCAGGCGCTCAATGCCGGCCCGGCCGCGATGGCCGATCTGGAGCGCGCCGTCACCGAGATCCTGTCCTGCTTCCGGCCTGGACGCGGCAATTTCCTCACTGATTTCTTCTCGCGCCGCATCGACCGCATCCTGGTCGCCGCGACCAAGGCGGACCATCTGCATCATGAAAGCCACGACCGGCTGCAGGCGATCGTGCGCCGGCTGACCGACCGGGCCGTGGCGCGGGCGAATTTCAGCGGCGCCGCCGTCGATGTCGTTGCCATGGCCGCGGTC
>NZ_RZTO01001541.1:0-428 GCF_003997225.1 Mesorhizobium sp. M2C.T.Ca.TU.002.02.1.1 | reverse complement strand
GCATTGAGCGCGGCCGTCGGCTCGTCGAGGATGAACACGCTGGCGTCGGTCATGATGCCGTGCGCGATCTCGACGAACTGCCGTTCCGCGATGCTGAGCATCGAGACCAGCGTGCCCGGATCGAGCGTGAGGCCGAGCTCGGCAAGCGCCTTGCCCGCCTCGCGGCGCATGCGCCGATGGTCGACCCCGCCGAAAGCGGTGGTCGGTTCCCGGCCGAGAAACATGTTTTCGGCGATCGTCAAATTGGGCAGCAGCGACAGTTCCTGGAACACGGTCGAGATGCCGGCTTCCAGGGCATCCTTCGGTCTGTGGAAGGCGACCTGGCGCCCGTCGAGCAGGATGGCGCCGCTATCCGGCTGATGGACACCGGCGAGGATCTTCATCAGCGTCGATTTGCCAGCGCCATTCTCGCCCATCAACGCATGGAC
>NZ_RZTO01001540.1:0-432 GCF_003997225.1 Mesorhizobium sp. M2C.T.Ca.TU.002.02.1.1 | reverse complement strand
GTCGAGCACCTTGCCGGTGAGCGAATCGTCCTGATAGCGGATCGAGGCGCCGTTGAAGGAAAGTTGCTGCATCAGGCCGAGCATGGCCATGCCCTGCGCCGATTTGTCGGCGCCTTCCGGCTGCGAGGCGAGCTGCTTCTGCATCGCCTGCATCGACTTGATGAAATCGACCGTGTAGCCGCCGAGGTTGAAAGTCATGCCGAGCGTGCCGGCATTCTCGACCGAGATGTCATATTTCGACAGTTCCATCTTGCCGTCGCTCGGCTGCCAGGTGCCGGCCATGGCAATGTTTCCCGAGATGTTCTGATAGCCCAGCGCCTCGATCGCCTCCTTCGACTTGGGGTCGTCGACCAGCGACAGGTCGGCGGTGAATTTTTCGGTGTTGGCGGTGAAGTCCATCGCCTTGCCGTCGGCCGGCGGGGTGATCTGGAC
>NZ_RZTO01000153.1:0-9945 GCF_003997225.1 Mesorhizobium sp. M2C.T.Ca.TU.002.02.1.1 | reverse complement strand
CCGTTCACCTGCTCGCAGCGCGCGGGGTCGGTCGACCATTTGCCGAGGAAATCGGCCGGCATCTTGGCTTGCGCGCCAGCGGGCAGGAACGCCGCCGTTACAACAAAGGCGACAGGCAGAAATTTTCCCCTGGCGGCGCGATTCCGGTGCGGGATGGATCGGGTTCGTGGCATGGCCGATCTGGTCGTAAGCATGGTTTCTCCTTCCTGCCCCGCCCGTTCGCCGCTGGCCCGCCCAAGGACCCGCGGCAAAGATCACACCATGTTTTGCGCCTTCACCCTGCTGGCTTTCGCCCTGGCGGGTTTCGCCGCGGCGGTTTTCAAAACGGCAGCCTCGGTTGCCTTCGGTTTGGCGGCCGGCGCCTTCTTGGCTCCGGCCTTGGCGCCCTGCGCCTTCTTCGCCAGCGCCTTGCTCTCGCGGCGGAACGGCCGGCCGACCGGGCAGATCTCCTGCACGAAGCCGGTCAGCGTCGAGGCCAGCGTATCGGGCATCTGGCGGTAATAGACGAACTTGCCCCGCTTCTCGCTCCGCACAAGGCCGGCATGCTCGAGCAATTGCAGGTGCTGCGAGATCGAGGGCTTCGACATGTCGAAGCGCGCGGCGATCTCGCCCGCGCTCAATTCGTGATGCGCGACATAGGCGAGGATCTTGCGACGTACCGGCGAGGACAGCGCCTCGAAGATCAATTGGATCGACATGCGACAATGCTACACGATATGAAGTCGATTAGGCAATCAATTAATCGTTGACGCGTAGACGATAAGCTGATTACCTAAATGACGTAACCACTCGAACGGGGCGAAGGGGCTTGAGACAGGTCGTCTGCCGATGGCGGACGGCAAAGGAGGACCAGATGCGCCCGGTCTTGATAACCCTGTTCAAAGTCTGCTTCGACATCCTTGCCACGATCGCGTTCTTCTACCTCGCTTTGCTTTCAGTGCCGTATGCGGTCGGGTTTCCCGCCGCCGGCCTTGCCCATCTCATCTCGTTCGTGCCTGGATTGTCCGGGGATTTCGCCCGGCATGAGGGCCAATCCCTCCTGACGGGCGGCCTGCTCTACACTTTGAGCGTGGTCTATCTGATGCTGTTCTTCGCCATCGGCATCGAGATCGTGCGACGGCTGGTCGGATCCAAATCGATCTGGCTCTACGTCGTCGGCGCCTTCGTCACCATGGCCGTCTATATCAGCCCGGCATCCACCGCGTCAGGCCCGTCGAAGGCATTCGCCGTTGCGCTGCCGCTGATGATGGCCGCTGCCGCGGGCGCCGGTTACTGGCTGGTGACGATCAGGCTTCGGGTAATCCTCATTCAGACCGCCCGGCGCCTCATCTGCGGCGCCGACGCCAAATCCTGCCTGTTTTCCTGAGGAGGTCAAAATGACTGTATTCCGCCTTTCGACGCTCGGCTTCATCGCGCTTTCGACATTCGCGTTGCTTGCCTTCACCGCCGGCACGGCCGCATCCGCGACGGCCGAAGCCGCGCCTGCGGAAGACCTCCACAAGCTCTGCCGGCAGGTGAAGAACGACGACACGGTCCGTCCCTACTCGCACGCGCTCTATGCCGGCACGGTCAAGGCATTCAAGAAGCTGTTCCCCGACGCCAAGTCGGTGCCGGAGGAATCCCAACTCCAGACCGAAGCCAACTACCGCTGCATGAACGGCAAGGTGCTGACCTGTTTCATCGGCGCCAATCTGCCTTGCGCCAAGATCAATGCCGAGCGCAACAATCCCGGCGCCTCCGACTATTGCAAGACAGCGAAGAACGGCGACACCCCGCCGATGGCGGCGACCGGCCACGACGCGCTCTATGCCTACACCTGCCGGGACGGCAAGGCGGTGGTCAGCGGCACGGTGTGGGCGCTCGACAAGCGCGGCTTCGCCACGAAACTGTGGGCCGAGGTGCCTCAGCGCTGAGGTGATCAAGGCATTGCAAGCGGTGGCCCGCGACCATGGCGAGGGCGGCAGGGCCTTCACCATCTATCTCCTGCTCGCCGTGGCGCTGATGGCGGTCGGCGTTGTCACGGTGCCGATCGCCGCCGTGATGGCCTTCCTCGGTCTGTTCGGACGCGATACGCCGTCATGGCTTCGCAGCCACTACGGATTTCAGTTGCGCAGCACGCTGATATTCCTGCTCTCGCTCGGCGCGATCGTCCTCATGCTGCCGGGCGTGGACGGCGGAGCGGCATGGGCCGGCTATGTCATGCTGGCGGGCGTGATCGGCCTTGGCCTCTTCGTCATCCGTTGCTTCTGGGGTCTGGCGGTCCTGTATCGCCGGAAACCGATCCCCGCCTGGCTGATCTAAGCCGGAAGCCACCGAAGACAGCCGCCATGATCGGCAGCAGTCCCCGCCATGGCGCCGCTTCCTTCGGGTGCCGTGTCCATCGCGACCCTCGCGGCGCCTAGATAAGGATGACGTTTCGTTGAACCACCATCCTTGATCTAACTCTTTTGTGGAGCATGATCTTCTCCGAAAACCGGTTCCCACTTTTCGGGATCATGCCTTAGACCTCGAGCATGACCTTGATGGCGCGGCGTTCGTCCATCGCGCGGTAGCCTTCCGCCACCTCGGCCAGCGGCAGCTTGAGGTCGAAGACCTTACCGGGCTTGATGCGGCCTTGCAGCACGCGCTCCATCAGGTCGGGCAGGAAGCGGCGCACCGGCGCCGGACCGCCCAGCATGCGCTTCTGGCCGAAGAACAGTTTCTGGCCATCGAAGCTCACGCCATGCGGCACGCCGACATAGCCGATTGTGCCGCCAGGCCGCGAGCAGGCCAGCGCCTGGTCGAAGGATTCTCCCGTGCCGACGCATTCCAGCACCGAATCCGCGCCGACGCCTCTGGTCAGCTCCTTGATGCGCGCAATGCCTTCCTCGCCGCGTTCGGCCACGATGTCGGTGGCGCCGAACTCGCGGGCGAGCTTCTGGCGGCTGTCGTGCCGGCTCATGGCGATGATGCGTTCGGCGCCCATCTCCTTGGCCGCGAGCACGCCCATCAGGCCGACCGCGCCGTCGCCGACGACCACCACCGTCGATCCCTCGCGAACCTCGGCGGCATCGGCGGCGTACCATCCGGTGCCGAGCACATCCGAGACGGCCAGCAGGTCAGGGACAAGCTCGGCCGGCGGAACCTCGGACGTCGTCACCAGCGTCCCGTCAGCCAGCGGCACGCGGGCATAAGGCGCCTGGGCACCGCTCATGAACTCGCGCTGCTCGCAGGACGACTGGAAGCCGAAGCGGCAATGCGGGCAGGTGTTGTCGGAGAGGCAGAAGGAGCCGACGACGAACTGCCCGGGGCGGACCGTACGCACCTCTGCGCCCACCTCGACGACGATGCCGCAATACTCATGACCCATGTGCTGCGGACCGTTCACCGGCTGCAGTCCGCGATAGGGCCACAGGTCCGAGCCGCAGATGCAGCTTGCCGAGAGCTTGATGATGGCGTCCGTCGGGCGCAGGATTTTCGGGTCGGCGACTTCCTCGCAGCGGATGTCGCCGGGCTTGTGAAGAATGGTTGCGAGCATTTCCTGCTTTCCTTTGGTCGATCGGGTCAGGCGCCGTAATCGGCGTCGCTGACATGTTCCAGCCAGTCCACGACCTTGCCGTCCTTGACCTCCTGGAGGGCAATGTGAGTCATGGCGGTTTCGGGGGACGCGCCGTGCCAGTGCTTTTCGCCGGGCGCGAACCAGACGACGTCGCCGGGCCGGATATCCTCGACCGGGCCGCCCTCGCGCTGCACGCGGCCGAGGCCGGAAACGACGACCAGCGTCTGCCCCAGCGGGTGCGTATGCCAGGCGGTGCGGGCGCCGGGCTCGAAGGTGACCTGCGCGCCCTGCACGCGCTCGGCGTCGAAGGGATTGAAGAGCGGATCGATCCGCACCGTCCCGGTGAACCAACTTGCCGGACCTTTGCCGGAAGGCCTCGAGCCTGCGCGAAGAATGTCCATGATGATCTCCTTTTGCGTCCTCAGATGCGTTTCTATCTCAAACGGCCCGCTGTCGAGTCCTCCAGTCATTTCGCTGGCGACTATATAAATCACCGGCACTGTCCGGATTAGCCGTTGCAATCTGCATGGACTTATCCATTCTTGATATGAATTGGAGGCCACGGACCGCCACAGCTCGAGCGAGCGGCCCTGGTAGGATGTGTTCATGCAGCGTGAGGATCTGAAGGACTTGCTGTGGTTCCTGACGGTGGCAAGGGAGCGCAGCTTCACCAGGGCGGCGGCCGAGCTCGGCACGTCGCAATCGACGCTCAGCCATACGATCAAGCAATTGGAGGCGCGCCTCGGCGTGCGGCTGCTCACCCGCACGACGCGAAGCGTGGCGCCGACGGAAGCGGGCGAGCGGCTCTACCAGTCGCTCGTCCCGCGCTTCGAAGGCATAGAGTCCGACCTTTCGAGCCTTGTGGCCTTCCGCGACAGGCCCGCGGGCACGGTGCGCATCACGCTGTCCGATCATGCGCTGCGCATGGTCGTCTGGCCGAAGCTCGAGCCGATGCTGCGCGACTATCCGGATCTGCGCGTCGAGCTCTACAGCGACAACGGCATGCGCAACATCGTCGAGGAACGCTTCGACGCCGGCGTGCGACTCGGCGAGAGCGTCGACAAGGACATGATCGCGGTGCGCATCGGCCCCGACTGGCGGCTGGTAGCCGTCGCCTCGCCGGACTATTTTTCGCGCCGCCCGGTTCCGAAAATTCCGCAGGACCTCGTCGGGCACGATTGCATCAGCCTGCGGCAGACCACCTTCGGCGGGCTCTATGCCTGGGAATTCGAGAAGAAGGGCCGCGAGCTCAGGGTCCGGGTGGACGGCCGGCTGACCTTCAACACCACCATCCCCATGGTTGACGCGGCCCTAAACGGCCACGGCATCGCCTACGTCCCGGAAGACCTCGTCAGCCAGCACCTGGCCGAGGGCAGGCTCAAGCTCGTGCTCGACGACTGGAGCCTCCCCTTCCCGGGTTATCACCTCTACTACCCGAGCCGGCGGCAGCTCTCGCCGGCGATGGCGGTGATCGTCGAGGCGCTGCGGCATAGAAATTGACGCGGGCCTGCCGCGGCCCGCCCGCCGCAGGATTCGCCCAGCCGATCTGAATGCCACCGAGAGGCCATAGCGGCCGGGGCAATTATCTGTTCGTCATCGACGGCATATGAGCATTCCCTATTGCAATCCCCGGAAGAAAAGGATTGATTAAAATCCTCGGGGGAGATCAAGATTGTGAATAAGGGTGTGGTGCGGCTTCTTCCGAAGCCCAAGGTTTCAATATTCATTTGTGGATGCGGACATACGGGATCAACTTTGCTCGCCCGGATACTGGCTGCGCATCCGGAAATTTTTTCCATCCGCCGCGAGACAAGCGCGTTTGTCTCGAACAACGGGGCGCGATGGACGAAGCTAAGCGTGGTTTTGTTGCAGGCAGCCATTTCGCGCCGCAGCGTCTGGGTCGAAAAGACCCCAAACCATATCCACTATACGAGGCAGATCGCCGAGACGATTCCGGGCGCGCGCTTTATCGTCGTCACGCGCGACGGCAGGGACATCGTGGCCTCGCTCGGGCAGCGTTACGAAGGGGATTTCGACAAGGCTTTCCACAGATGGATGGCCGACAGCAGGGCCTCGATGGCGCGTATCGAAAAGGGCGCAAGCATCCTGTGGCGTTACGAGGATTTCATCGAATCGCCTGCGCTTTCCATCGAAAGACTATGCCGCTTCATCGGCGTGACCTTCGACCCGGGCATTCTGAACTATCACCAGCAGCCCGTCGTGTGGGGTCGGGAAAAGGCCGTGCGCACGCCGCATTCGGCTCGCCGGCACTCCCAGGTGAACCAGCCGATCACCGACTATAGGGGTGGCTGGCGATCCGGGCTGCCAACCAACGTGGCCTGCCGCTTCGACACAGGCGAAGCGCGGGAAATCATGGACTATTTCGGGTACGCGTAGGCCGAGCGTCCGGCGGGCTATTGACCCACCAGACCTAAACGCAAGCGAGTGCGGCGTGGGCGTTGGGGCTAGCGCGGGAGCAGCCGCGAGACCTTGAGCCGTGGCGCGAAGAAGCAGCGCAAATAAGGCTGGTTGGTTATGACGTAGTGGTTCTCGCAGATATGGTATCGGCCGTCGGGCGATTCCTGCACGCGGTCCGGCGGGATGTTGAAGCCATCCGGCAGATAGACATAGCCGCCATCTGCCCTGGATTGCACCGAGGACTGCGGTATGGGGCGGCAGTCCTTACCGCCGCAACACTTGAAGTTCGTTACCGGATCGACCTTGTTTTCGTACCAGTCATGGGCGTTGGCGCCTGTCGCGGCGGCAAGGCACATGGCGGCAACGATGACCCTTCGCATGGCACTCCTCGACGAGGCGGAGGCATTGCTCATTCGAGCGTCATGTATATTAGCGTTCCGCGGGAAACGCCACGTTCAGCGAGGGTCCGGCGGCGAAGCCGGCACTGATGGAAGGCGATGGGCGGAGCCGAATCCTCAGACAGAGGTCCGGCCTTTCCGATCACACCAGCCGCTGCCCGCCGTCGATATGGACGGTCTCGCCAGTCATGAATTCGTTCTGCATCAGATAGAGATAGGCCGGCGCAATGTCGGCGGGCCTGGCGATCCTGCCGGCCGGGATTCGGCCGCCCATCTGCTCGAAATAACTTGCCTTGGCTTCGCCGACGATCTCGTCCCACATCTCGGTGTCGACCCAGCCGGGCGAGACGATGTTGACGCGGGTCGGCGCGAGCTCCAGCGCGAGCGCCCGGGCGAAATAGGTGAAGGAACCGGCGACCGCCGAAACCACCGAGCCGCCCGGGACCGGCGGGCGGTCCTTGTTGATGCCGGAAGTAAAGATCATCGAGCCTCCCTTGTTCAGCGTGCGCACGGCATGCTTGGCGAGCATCACCGCGCCGATGAGCTTGCCGTCGACGAATTGACGCACGAAATCCATGTCTGTCTCGCCGATCGGATCATTGGGGGGCGGCGTGCCGGCCGTCGCGACCAGATGATCGAAGGCGCCGATCGCGTCGAACAGCCGGGCGACGTCCGCCTCGTTGGCCATGTCTGCGGCAATGGCCGCCACGCGCCCTGCCCCGGCGAGCCTCTTCGTCGCGGCCTTCAGCTTTTCCGCCGAACGGCCGGCGATCACCACCTCCGCACCCGCTTCCAGTGCAGCCGCCGCGACGCCGAAGCCGATGCCGGAACTGCCTCCGACGACAATGATCTTCTTTCCATTGAGTGAAGTCATAGGGAGACTGGTCATGGGTCTTCTCTGTCCTTGTGATGCGGGAAATCAAGCGCGGCCGGCGTGGGCCGCTTCGATGTCGGCGAGGATGATCTTCCGCATCGAGTACATCGCCTGTCGCGCCCGGTCGGCCTTTACGCGGTCCGGGTCGTTCATCAGGCGCAAGGCCTCGCTCGGGATGACCTGCCAGTAGACGCCGAACTTGTCCTTCAGCCAGCCGCAGGGCTGTTCCGAACCGCCGCCGGCGATCAGCGCGTTCCAGAAATAGTCGGTCTCCGCCTGGTCCTTCGTCTCGATATAAAGCGAGATGCGCTCGTTGAACGGCGGCACGCCGCCGGCGTTGAGTGCCGTAAAACGCTGGCCTTCGAGCTCGAAGTCGAAGATCGCGTGCGGCTTGTCGGTGAACTCGATGGTCTGCAGTGCGCGGCTGTTCCTGAAAACGGACAGATAGAAGTCGCGCGCGGCTTCTGCGTCCAAGTTGAACCAGAGGAAGGGATGAACGGTGGCCATGATGTCCTCGCAGGCTTGACCTGAAGTGAGCGTTGATCACAAATTCTGTGAGGATTTTTGGCTGGAAAAGGCTCGACGGACAAACCAAAGTTTGGCAAGTATTTGTTACCATAACTCACAAATGACTTCGCCATGACCCGCAGACTGCCGCCGCTCAACGCCTTGCCGGCCTTCGAGGCAGCCGCACGGCATTTGAATTTTTCCAGGGCCGCCGATGAGCTCAACCTCACGCATGGCGCGATCAGCCGGGCGATAAAACATCTGGAGGATCAGCTCGGCGTGCAGCTCTTCGAGCGCGCGACGCGTTCCGTGCGGCTCACTCCTGTCGGCGAGCCTTATGCGGTTGCCGTGCGCGAGGCGCTCGACCAGCTCGCGCTGGCGACGCAAACGGCGACCTCGCGCCATTCCGGGTCGACGCTCAACGTCAGCACCTCGGACGGCTTCGCCGGAAAATGGCTGGTGCCGAGGCTCTATCGTTTCCACCGTGCGCATGGCGATATCGATGTGCGCGTCTCGACCACCGGCAGGCTGACCAATTTCCGCGGCGACGGCATCGATGTCGCGATCCGCTACGGCGCCGGCCATTATCACGGGCTGACCTCGGAATTCCTCACCGGCGAGGAGGTGTTTCCGGTCTGCAGCCCGAAGCTCTTGGAAGGCCCGCATCCGCTCAAGCACCCGCAGGACCTCAAGCACCACACGCTGATCCGGGACGGCTACCGCATCGACTGGGCGGCATGGCTTGCCAGCGCCGGCGTCGAAGGCGTCGACCCGAACAGCGGGCTCACCTTCGATTCCGCGACCTTCGCAGTGGAGTCCGCCGTCCAGGGCGAAGGCGTGGTGCTGGGACGCACCATGCTGGTTTCAGCCGACCTCGCCACCGGCAGGCTGGTGCGGCCGTTCGATCACGCGCTGAAAGCGGTGTCGAGCTTCTATCTGGTCTACCCGCCGGAAGCGATCCGCCAGCGCAAGGTAAAGGCGTTTCGCGACTGGCTGTTTGAAGAGATCGGGCCAGTTTAACGGGCGAGCTCCGGGCTGGCGTCGGAAATCCGCCGCTTGCGAAGACGTGCCGATTGCGCGATGCTCCACAAAATGGCTAGCGAGTATCTGGACCACAAACTGGAATGCCCATTTTGCGGCACCATCCGTCTGCAGATCCCGGCCGATGCCCAACCCACAACGCCCATCCGTTGCGCCGAGTGCGGCGAATATCTCGGCACGTGGGATGAGCTTCAAACCGACTTCGAACAACAAGGCGGTACGAACGGCGTGTTCCGGCTGGACAAGGGGCGTATCCAGAAGCTCAATCCCAATCGCTGACAAGGCCACTGCCGGCGGCTTGGATGCCGGTTGATCGACCGAACAGTACGGGACATTGGGCCTGCGGACATTGACCGCATCCGCGAAGTCCTTGACGGCTCAAACTCATAAACCCATATCGCATCAGGGCGCGGACCGCTGGGGTCCCCGCCCCTTTCAAACTCAAATTGTTCGTTCGACTTGGAGGATCTTATGAACGATCGGATGTTCGACAGCCCTGTTTTCGTCAAGAGCGGAAACAGCCTCATCCAGGAAATCGCCTGCCTCGAGGACGCCCTGGAATTTCTCTATGAATGGCCCAAGAACAGGCGTGGGCCGATCTATGAAACGGCGCTTCGCGCCTGCCAGCGCGCATTCGACAGCGGCTTTCCGCTGACGGCGGCCAGAGAGGCCTTTTGCGGTTTTGCGAAGTCCGCCAAAATCCAGGAAGACGTGAGCACCGCCCTGCCCTGGATGATCGGCAAGGGCGGCAAGGGCGGCGGGCTGACCGCCTAACCTCATCGCGGATCGAGGACGTTCGCGATGCTCGCCAAACCGTTCGAAAAGCCAATCCGCGTCTGGGTAGGAATGGGATTTCCGCGCCAGTTGAACACTGTGGTGGACGCCTATCAGTTTGTTATCGACTGGTGCGGTAACAGCCCCGAGCAGAAGGCTGCGATCCGTGCCTGCAGGGCTGCCCTGGCCGGAGATGTGGATGCAGAAACAGCGAGGGGTGTTTTCGTCGCCTTTGCTCGCAAGAAAGACATCCTCATCGAGGATGGCGCCATTCCTCCCATCCTCGGAAGCGCTCAGCCGAAGCATGTCTGATGTGACCGAGGCGGCGGGCAACGCCGCCTCCTTCTTCCGACAAAAAGCCAGCTTGGATAGTTGACGCCCAAATGGAGGCAACC
>NZ_RZTO01001539.1:0-434 GCF_003997225.1 Mesorhizobium sp. M2C.T.Ca.TU.002.02.1.1 | reverse complement strand
GTCGCTGGACGGCCGAGCTTTGCGCTTACCGAGAAGGCAAGCTGACAGCATTGAAGGAATGCGGGACAGCGCCTCCTCTGTCCTGCCGGACATCTCCCCCACGAGGGGGGAGATTGGCAGCTCCAGCGCAGGCGCGCTTTTCTGCAACGTTGAAAATTAGCGAAAGCCGATGCGACGTTCGTTCTCCCCCAAAGTGGGCTATGGCGTGCACACATCTTCTGTGACTGGCGTGACTGATCAGGCCGAGGCTTGATTGCCAGGTGGTTCCCCCAATCCGTCGCTGCTTCGCAGCGCCACCTTTCCCCCTCCGGAGGGAAAGGAAGGGAGCGCTGCTGGAAGGGCGTTGACCGCAAAAAAGCCTGACGCCTTTCCTCTACCCCGTCGATCGGGGGAGAGGTGGCTCGGCGAAGCCGAGACGGAGTGGGGGTCGACCA
>NZ_RZTO01001538.1:0-357 GCF_003997225.1 Mesorhizobium sp. M2C.T.Ca.TU.002.02.1.1 | reverse complement strand
GCTCGGCCACGACCTCAGCAAAGCCCCGCAAGGACTGGCGATTGATTTTCGAACCTCGCACAGCCCCGTTCATCGAGCCGCTGATGGGCTATACGGGCGGCCGGGACACCCTGACCCAGGTTCAACTGGATTTTCCGACGCTTGAGGCGGCGATCCGTTATGCGGAGCGCCAAGGCCTCAACCACGTGGTGCAGGCTCCATCTTCTGGCTGCCAGGCCAAGGTCAGCAACAGGCAAGCATCGGAGGAGAGGCACGCCTTTTCCGACGTGGTTTGGCAACGGCTACAATTGGCATGGCTTCAGGCAAGCCACAACTATGGCGCTGGTGCAGAGGCAGCGCACATACAGACGGCGCTTT
>NZ_RZTO01001537.1:0-437 GCF_003997225.1 Mesorhizobium sp. M2C.T.Ca.TU.002.02.1.1 | reverse complement strand
ACCATGCCCGTAAGCGCCAGGGCGCCGACCAGCACCGACAGCGCCGCGATCTGCGGCAAGACGCTGGGCCCGAAGCTCGACAGGTCCTGGTAGATCAGCGTCGGCAGGGTGAGATAATTGACCGGCATGCCGAGCAGCGCCGGTATGCCGAAATTGCCGACGCCGGAAACGAAGGCAAGGGCAGCGGCGGCCACCACATAGGGCCGCAGGACGGGCAGCACGATTGTTCGCAGCACGCCGAGCGGCCGTGCGCCGCAAGAGCGCGCCGCCTCGACCAGGTCGCGCGGCACGCGCGACAGCCCAGCCCGCATAGTGATGAAGACGATCGGCGCGTGCTGGACGCCATAGAGAAGGACGATGCCGCCACGGCCAAGCATCGGATTGCCGCTGCCGGGTGTCGGCGCCAGCCCGAGCATGCCGAGCAGCGTGCTCGACGG
>NZ_RZTO01001536.1:0-440 GCF_003997225.1 Mesorhizobium sp. M2C.T.Ca.TU.002.02.1.1 | reverse complement strand
CTATCTCGATTTCCTGACCGATGGCGGCCTAGGCGCCGCCGCCTATGACGACTACGTGCCGTTCGACCATGCGACGAGCCTTGCCGAGGCGCAGGCGGATTTCGACCGCAAGCTGATCGCCTTCTGCGACGGCCTGTCGGAAGCAGATCTCGACCGGCGCGTCATCACCGACCGACGCGAGGACGGCAAGATCCCCGAACGCATCGGCGATATTCTTGCGCATGTCTTCTTGCACGACATCCACCATCGCGGTCAGGTGCATGCCATGCTCTCCGGCACTTCCGTTCCGCCGCCGCAGCTCGACGAATTCCTACTCGACTACGACCTGAAGCTCAGAAAGGATGAAGTCGAGCGACTGGGTTTGTGAACAAGACGACCGGCTTGAAAAATTATTGTAGTTACGAAAATTATTGACTTAATTATTGTAGGTACATAAATTC
>NZ_RZTO01001535.1:0-381 GCF_003997225.1 Mesorhizobium sp. M2C.T.Ca.TU.002.02.1.1 | reverse complement strand
CGGCCAACAAGGCCAAGGTCAAGGCGATCATCGGCCTGGGCGATCTCGTCACCGGCTCGATCAAGCGGGTGTTCGACCAGGTCGGCATCAAGCCGGGCGAAATCCCGGTCGTCGGCTGGGGCAATTCGCTCGACACCACCCAGGAAGTGCTGAACGGCTATGTCAATGCCGGCCAGTGGCAGGACCCGCAGGCGACCAGCTATGTCGCGCTTTCGCTGGCCAATATGGCCGCCGGCGGCATTCCTCCGGGCTTCAACGTCATCACCGGCGCGCTCTATGAAAAAGACACCGCGCAGATCTACGACGACATCCTGTCCGGCAAGTAACATCCAATCTCAACAGTCGCGGCCGCCCAACGGTCGCGACTGGCTCTCCATTTCG
>NZ_RZTO01001534.1:0-441 GCF_003997225.1 Mesorhizobium sp. M2C.T.Ca.TU.002.02.1.1 | reverse complement strand
GTCTATTTCGGCGTGTTCCTGATCTCGGGCTCGAAGGCTTCGGCCTTCGCGGCGCTCGGCGCCTCGCTGCTCGGCGTCATCGTCAATGGCCTCTTCGTTGCCATCTCGATGACCTCCGGCGGCGGCGCCTGGGACAACGCCAAGAAGTCGTTCGAGGACGGGTTCACCGACAAGGACGGCGTCAAGCACCTGAAGGGTTCCGAGGCGCACAAGGCCTCGGTGACCGGCGACACCGTCGGCGATCCCTACAAGGACACCGCCGGCCCGGCCGTCAACCCGGCGATCAAGATCACCAACATCGTCGCGCTGCTCCTGCTCGCCGTGCTCGCGCACGGCTGATCGCGGCCGAGATTGCAGGACAAAGCCCGCGGGAGCGATCCCGCGGGCTTTGCTTTTCGGCATGACATCATGCATTCCGCGTCCCGGCGGGCACTCAGTCGG
>NZ_RZTO01001533.1:0-444 GCF_003997225.1 Mesorhizobium sp. M2C.T.Ca.TU.002.02.1.1 | reverse complement strand
GAATGGCATGTCGAGGCGCTTATCCTCGAGCCAGTTTTCGAGCGGCTTTTCCAGGAGCCTCTTGCCGCCGAACCAATAAAAATAGAAGCAGAAGCCTTCCACTCCATAGAGCCTTGCCAGTTCGATCTGGCGATGCTGCACAGCAGTATCGCGCAAGTCGTAGTAGCCGAGCGTATCCGGCACGTGCGGCTGGTGGTGACCGATAAATTGCGGCTCAGCGGGCCGGACATTAGACCATTCGGTGAAGTCCTGTCCCCACCATTCATCGTTTTCGGGGATCGGGTGGAATTGCGGCAGGTAGAACGCGATGACGCGCACCGGCTTCTGGAGCAACGGCGGCGCATCGAGAAGCGGCACATAGACTGGTTCGGGCGAGAAGATCGGGCCGGAACTGACCAGCGCCCCGCGCAAGACCATCTCGTTGCTGCCCACAGGCGCTTGGGG
>NZ_RZTO01001532.1:0-406 GCF_003997225.1 Mesorhizobium sp. M2C.T.Ca.TU.002.02.1.1 | reverse complement strand
GTCACCAGATCGACCGTATATTCCATGCCCGCGCAGCCGCCCTTCTTGATGCCGAGGCGGATGCCGTGCGCATTGTCACGCGTGGCGACAATCTCGCGCACCCGGTCGGCGGCCTTTTCGGTCATCGTGATGACGGCAAAGCGTCCCATTCTTTTTCCTTCCATTCCATGCAGGTTCAAGGCCTGCCGAATGATTCCTCACCTAAAATGGTGAAGTTTTACCCCTGGCGCAAGTATGCCAGGCCCAACGCTAGTACCAACCCACCGCGACCTGCGCCTCTTCCGACATGCGGTCGGCCGACCACGGCGGGTCGAAGGTCATGTTGACCTCGACGCCGGACACGCCTTCGACGGCGCCGACGGCATTTTCGACCCAGCCGGGCATTTCGCCGGCGACAGGGCAGCCC
>NZ_RZTO01001531.1:0-388 GCF_003997225.1 Mesorhizobium sp. M2C.T.Ca.TU.002.02.1.1 | reverse complement strand
GCTCCACCACGATCCGAGAAGGCGTCAATGCGGTCGAGGCTTGGCTCGGCTCATTGCCTGGCCATGTCTACGCTAACGTTCGCCAACCGCTCGTTCATACATTGAATCTTGCCCATCTCATGCCGCTGTCGTCGGTTTGGGCCGGTCCTGCGACAAACGAGCATCTCGCGAAAGTCACCCAAACCGAAGCGCCACCGCTTTTCGTTGCCGAGACCAGTGGGTCGACACCGTTTCGGCTTTCCACCCACGTCGAAGATGTCGGCCACATGCTGGTTGTTGGTCCGACCGGCGCCGGCAAGTCGGTTCTGCTTGCTCTGATTGCTCTGCAGTTCAGGCGCTACGCCGGCGCCCAGGTTTATGTCTTCGACAAAGGCAATTCGGCCCGTGC
>NZ_RZTO01001530.1:0-449 GCF_003997225.1 Mesorhizobium sp. M2C.T.Ca.TU.002.02.1.1 | reverse complement strand
AAGCTGAGGCGCGCGCATCGCGACCAGAAGGCGGGCGGCGCGCCGGCATTCCGGCCGCGCCAGCCGGTGCCGCCGGGCGAAGCGCCCGGCGACGGGCTGGTGCGGCTTTACGGCCTGCACACGGTGCGGGCCGCGCTCGACAATCCGCGGCGCAAGATCAGGAAGATGCTGGTGACCCGCAACGCGGCGGAGCGGCTGTCGATTCCCGATCTTGCCGCCCTGCCCTTCAAGGCCGAACTGGTCGAGCCGAAGGACATCGACAAGATCACCGGATCGGACGCCGTGCATCAGGGCGTGCTGATCGAGGCCGAGCCGCTGAAGCCGAAGCGCCTCGACGCGCTCGGCGACACAAGGCTGGTGCTGGTGCTCGACCAGGTGACGGATCCGCACAATGTCGGCGCGATCCTGCGCTCCGCGGTCGCCTTCGGCGCCGGCGCGCTCATCACCAC
>NZ_RZTO01000152.1:0-9968 GCF_003997225.1 Mesorhizobium sp. M2C.T.Ca.TU.002.02.1.1 | reverse complement strand
CTGGTATCCGATCAAGGATCGCAAGGCGGTAACCGCTTTCCGCGCGGCGCTGAGGGAGACCGCCATCCCGAAGCTGCTCGACATCGCCTTCGAGATACGGCCCGCCTCGGACGAGCCCAGCCTCGACGGCAGCGGGCTGGTGGTGGTCAACCCGCCCTATACGCTGGAGAGCGAATTGCGGCTGTTGCTGCCGGCCCTGCACAAGGTACTCGCCGTCCGGCAGCCGTCGCGCTGGATCTTGGAGTGGTTGGCAGGCGAGTAGGGCGTCCGCGTCGCTTTAAGCCAGCGCCGAGGGGGTCACGCCGGTCAGCCGCCGGCTTTCACGGATCAGATGCGCCTGGTCGGTATAGCCGGCCTCGACCGCCAGCAGCGCGGTAGAGGCATCGCTTTGCTGTCGTTGCAGGCGCCGGTACCGGTGGAAGCGCAGGATGCGGTCGAGCGTCTTCGGGCCATAGCCGAAGGCGTCCTCGAAGCGGCGTCGCAGCGTCCGTTCGCTCATATGCAGCTGGCGTTGCAGGAACGGAACCAGCGGCGTTTCCGGAGGCAAACCTTCGTGGATGACGCCGAAGGCCCGATCCATCTGCGGGTCGAGCGCGTCGCGTCCTTCCGTGCGTCCTCCGATCGTCTCTTCCAGGTGACGAACCAGTTCGGCGAGGTTGTGCGTCGGTCTGATGCGGTCGGAAAGCTCCCGACAACGCGTGCCCCACAAATCGCTGAGGTCGAGCCGCCCGCCGACGATCTCGCCGGCCGGCACGCCCAACCAGCCGGCGGCTGCGCCCGGACGGAAGCGGAAGCCCACGATCACAGCGCCGGCGGCAGGCCGCTCGATCTGCGGCTCCTTGTCCGGCCCGGCTACGCGGAAGCGGCCGTCGATCCATTGCAGGTCGATCGTCGCGTCCGGCGTGATGACGATGGGTGGAACGGCGCGCTCGTCCATGCGGTGGACCCAGACCGCACGGAAGGCGGCGGCCAGGCCGCCAGCGGCGGGCCGTTCGCTAAACAAGCCGGTGGTCTGCGCCAGGACCGGTTCCATTCTCTCTCCGATCTGCTCCAGCGGGAGTTGCCGGATCGGTGCAACGGTTATTTTGGCCGAAATATTCAATGCCGGCCACGTCATCCATGACAAAACGGGTGGAACTTCAACGCGCTTCACGCGCTCGCATCAGAACCGCATCCGTTTGCGGCTGTGGTCACGAATATAGAAGGGAGTGAGAGAAATGAAAGCTCGCATCACCGTGTTGACGCTCGGCGTCGACGATCTGGAAGCCTCCCTCAAATTCTATCGCGACGGCCTCGGCCTGCCCACCGAAGGCATCATCGGTCGCGAATTCGAGCATGGCGCCGTCGCCTTCTTCGATCTCGCCGGCGGCCTGAAATTCGCCATCTACGAGCGCGCCAGCATCGCTTGGGATGCCACGGTGCCGCAAAGCGGCCGCAGCCCGACCGAATTGACCATCGGCCACAATGTCGGCAGCGAGGCCGAGGTCGACGCCGTGATGGCCGAGGCCGTCAGGGCCGGCGCGCGCGTGGTCAAGCCGGCGCAGAAAACCTTCTGGGGCGGCTATGCCGGCTACTTCCAGGATCCCGACGATCACCTGTGGGAAGTCGTCTGCAACCCGGCCTTCGTCCCCGAGGCCTGAGCGGAGCGACGTTTATCATCGAGAGGAGGTCGCCATGCCTGTTCAAACCATTCAAGCGCTTGGCGCTCTCCTCATCGGCGGCGTGTTCGTCTTCGCCGGCATCGAGCATTTCCTGAAATTCGGGGCGATGCGCGACTATCTGGCCGCGCAGAAATTCCCGGCCCCGGCCTTGATGCTGGCCGTTGGTTCGACGGTCGAGGTCATCGCGGGTCTCCTGCTTGCCATCGGCATGGCCCGGTCCTTCGCCGCCGGCGCGCTGGTCGTCTTCACACTGGCGACGAACGCGATGCTGCTGCGCTTCTGGGCGAGCGCGGAGCCGGAGCGCCAGGTGCTGCGCAACGCCTTCCTGATCAACATTGCCGTCATCGGCGGGCTGCTGCTTGCCGGCACGTTTTGATGGCGGATGAAGCCTGGAACGAAGTTTGCGGAACCCCCAAAAGTCTCTTCCGAAAAACCTTTATTCACGACCGCTTGACCGCCGCCAAGCGAATCCGCACAGTGCGGAGAACCGACCTCGAGAGGCTGTCATGACTCGCTTCGCCCATTCCGCTCTTGCCGCGCTGGTTGCGCTGTCCACTCCCTTTGCCGCTCCGCTGGGCTTCACCCAGGCGGCGCAGGCCGCCGACCTTTCCGTCTACAGCGGCGACGATGGCAGCGTCTGCGGCGAAAGCTGGGTGCTGAATAAGATCACCGACCGCTTCTCCTACCAGGTGCATCACGTGCCGCATCTGCCGGACGTCGCGATCACCGATTTCCGAAACATCCGCCAGCATCGCTACGAGCCGGCGAGCGACGAATGGCCGATCGGCCGCCACTATTGCCGCGCCATCGTCAACCTGTCGGATGGCCGCGACCGCTCGATCTTCTACCTGATCGAGGAAGGCCAGGGCTTTGCCTCGATCGGCGACAATGTCGAGTTCTGCGTCTCGGGCTTCGACCGCTGGCTGGTCTATAACGGCCGCTGCCGCGTGCTGCGGTAATTTTTGCGGCCGGTAGACATTGAGGCCGGCGCTCTATGGCGCCCCCTCTGGCCTGCCGGCCATCTCCACCACGAGGGGGGAGATTAGCAGCTTCGGCGTCCAGCTCATTCCGCAACGTTGGCGATTGGCGAAAGCCGGCGCGCCATCTGATCTCCGCTAGTATGGGGGAGATGCCCGGCAGGGCAGAGGGGGGCGCTGTCCCTCCGACCCATACTGATTGACTTTTTATCAAACGTCTCCACCAGCAGCCCGCGCCATTAGCAGCGCGCGCTCCCGCTCATTGCCGGTCAAGTCGGCGGCGCGGCGAAACTCCGCGCGCGCTTCCTCCATCCGTCCGAGCTTGGCCAACAGGTCGCCGCGCACCGTGGGCAACAGATGCGTATCCTTGAGCCGCGGCTCGTCCCGCAACGCATCGGCGATGGCCAGTCCTTGCGCCGGTCCGAACGCCATGCCGGCCGCGACCGCACGGTTGACCTCGACGATCGGCGAGGGGGCCGCCAGCGCGAGCGCCTGGTAATAAGCGGCGATGGCGATCCAGTCGGTGTCGGCCGCGCTCATCGCGCGGGCATGGCAGGCGGCAATCATCGCTTGCAGCTGATAGGGACCTGGCGTCGGCGTGAGCGTCATCGCGCGTTTCAGCCCGTCGAGGCCGCGCCGGATCAGCGACCAGTCCCAGCGGCTGCGATCCTGATCCGGCAGCAGGATCGGATTGCCCGCGCCGTCGGTGCGGGCGCCAAAGCGCGAGGCGCTGAGCTCCATGAGCGACAGGAGTCCGATCACCTCCGGTTGCTCCGGCATCAGCGTCGCGAGCAGGCGGCCGAGGCGCAGGGCCTCGCCGCTGAGATCGGCTCGCAGCCAGTCCGGTCCGGAGGACGCGACATAGCCCTCGTTGAAGATCAGATAGATCACTTCCAGGACGGCCCCCAGGCGCTCGCGCCGCTCCTGCCCGCGCGGCGTCTCGAAGGCGATGCCAGCGTCGCGTAGTGCCCTTTTGGCGCGCACGATGCGCTGGGCGACGGTGGCCTCCGGCACCAGGAAGGCGCGTGCGATCTCCGGCGTCGACAGCCCGCCGAGCATCCGCAAGGCGAGGGCCGCGCGCTGCTCTGCCGGCAGCACCGGATGGCAAGAGGTGAAGATCAGGCGCAACAGATCGTCGTCGATATCCTCATCGAGCGCCGCCTCGATGTCGGGCATCGCGCGCTCCAGCTCCGCAAGATCGACGTACAGCTGCCGATGCTTTCCATCGATCAGCACGGTACGGCGCAGCCGGTCGAGCGCCCGGTTGGTGGCGACCCGGGTCAACCAGGCGGCCGGGTTATGCGGAATGCCGTCGCGGGGCCAGCGCTCCAGCGCCAGCACGAAGGCATCCTGCACCACCTCCTCGGCCAGCCCGACATCGCGCAGGGTGCGGGTGAGCCTGGCGGCGAGCTTCGGCTGCTCGATCCGCCAGACCGCTTCGATGGCCGCGGCTGCGGTCAACTCTTCAGCCCGCTGAAACCTTCGGCCGCCTTCTGGACATCCTCGGGAAAATCGCTCATCTCCTGAACGCGACGGACCTCGATGACGTCATTGTCCCCGGCGGGGCAGCGGCGGGCCCCTTCGATGGCCTCCTCGCGCGAACGTACGTCGATCATCCAGTAGCCGCCGAGCACTTCCTTGACCTCCGCGAAGGGGCCGTCGGTGACAGCCGGCTTGCCGCCCTTGAAAGACACCCGCGCCCCAACTGACGGCGGATGCAGCCCATCGAGCGCAAGCAAAACGCCGGCCCGCTTCAGCTCCTCATTGTATTTCATCATCGCCTCCACCGCCTCGGCACTCGGCATCACGTCGGGAGCCGCAGTCGCATAGCCGCCGGGGATCATCAGCATCATGAAGCGCATCAGTATCTTCCTTTCGATCGGGTTGCTTCGATCCTACGACGAACGAGGATCGGCGGAATCGACAACAGTGCAAAAAATTAGGTCGTGAACCCATAAACGGGAACGACGGTGGAACTTGCGTCCCGATATCCTGCTTGTTTGATAGGCCTCGCAAGCGGCCATGACCCGCCCGCGAGGCAACCGAAGATCGCTTAGTGACCGACGGGAACAGTCGCGGAAAAAGCTCCGAGCCAATAGGCAACCGACAACAGCCAAGCAATCATCCCAGGGAAGACGAATACGAACAGAACCTGCTTTGTGTGCTCGATGCGTGGTCCGAGTAGGGCGTGCAGGAAAAGGCCGGCGCCCAGAAGAACGCCGATGAAGCAAGCCGCGCCTGTCATGCCGAAGGAAGCACCCGCTATCCAAATCGATGCCGGCAGATGCACGCACATCCGTGCCGTCCAAACATTCTGGTGCCCGGCACCGTTGATCGAGGCCATGTCGACCATCGCATCACTGAACAACCACAGGTATCCGGCGAATTTGATTTCGGCGCTACCGGGGAGCAGTGCCACCACCGGCACCAGCGCAAGGTGGTAAAGAAGGCCCATGCTGTCGCCCAGGAACAGGCTTTTGTGCTTGGATGCGAACATCGCGATCCATCCGCACATCGAGAGCAGGGGAAGATATTTAATGTAGTCGGTGAACATGGGACGTTCCTCGTCTCCGTGCCGCAGCACTTGGTTGACAGAGGCGCTCAACCGATCCGACGATGCCATGGGCAAAAAAACGCGCAGCAACAACGGGCGGGCTGATACGCTCGCTTCCGTCGAGGTCCGCGGCCCCGCGAGGGGCTGGAAGAACTGTTCCGAAGAACAGTGGCCGGGGCTCACCTAATACCGACCTGCCATTTTCGACGCGTTCCACATGGACCGTGGCAGCTTTGGCGTCAAGCATCGTGACCAAAGATGCAGCCTTCCTTAGCGACCGCTGGTTGATCGGCTGTACCTTTCCAAGAGTGGCGTAAGTTGATTCAAGCTGCGCAGGAGCCGATACGGCCTGACCGACTTTGAGTGGCGCGTGCCACGTGTAGACGACCGGCGCATGCTGAACGGCATCTTCTGGGTGCTGCGTTCCGGCGCGCCATGGCGAAAGGCAGATGTTTGGGTCTGGCTGATGGACGTCATCTGCTTGCCGGAACAATCGTCCTGGCCGACACGACCTATGACGCTGATCGGATTCGGACATCCCTCCGAGAGAAAGGAGCATTTGCCAACATTCCACCGAAGTCCAATCGAAGGTCAAAGCCTTCCTTCAGCAAATGGCTGTATCGTCGGCGTAACCTGATCGAGCGGTTCTTCCGGAGCCTGAAGCACTTCCGCAGGATCGCCATCCGCTATGAGAAGCCGGCCGAAAACTTCTTGGCGATCTAGTTCGATCTATCCTGGGCACTGTGTGGACCGCGGGACATCGCCGTCGTCACACGCGCACGCCTTGGCCGGACACATACGCGCAGATCAGCTCGACGAGCTGCTTCTGCAGCTCCGGCGCGTCGAGCATGTTGCGCCGTGCCGCGTTGTGGATCACGCCTTCGACCGCCGAGGAGAGTACGCGCGCCATCGTCTCGGTGTCCTTGCGGCGCTTGCGATATTGCGCGACGGCGGCCGCGTAATGTTCGAGATAGCGCGCCTGGAACGAGGCATGCGCGGCGCGTGAGCCGCGGTCGCCCGGCACCTCGTCGAGCAGCACCTGATGCAGCGTCGGATGGATCGAGTGCGCGCCGATCATGCCGCGCACCAGCTCGCGCGCGAATTGCTTGAGCGGCTTCTCGTCCGCAGCCGCTTCGCGAATCACCAACAGCACATGATCGAAGTGACGGCGCCGGACCGCTTCGACCAGAGCCAGCTTGTCGGGGAAATATTGATAGAGCGAGCCGATGCTGACGCCGGCGGCCTCCGCCACCTTGTTGGTGGAAAAGCCCGCCCAGCCGAGCTCGCTCAGAACGTGAGCACCGGCTTCGATGATTGCCTCGACGGTGGCGATCGAACGCGCCTGGCGCGGCTGCTTGCGCATGCGTGCGGCCGGCTTTGCAATGCGAGTAGACATGCTGGCCCGTCTCCCGAGAATATAAACAGGATACTCACATTCATTTCGCCAACGCAAATGGGGCCGCAAGGATGAGTGCCAAGACTTTGCTGAAAAGCCTGCTCGCCTACCAGGCCTGGGCGAATGATGAGCTCGTGGAAAGGCTTGCCGGAATGGATCCGGCTCGCGACGCCGGACAACGCCACGCCGCGTTCCGTCTGATGAACCACATTCACGTCGTGTCGCGGATTTTCGCTGCGCATCTGAAGGGTGTCGCCCATGGCTATGCGGGCGACAATACGCCGGATACGCCTCAACCGCTCGAGCTGCGCGTCGCCTTGGCCGAGGTCGATCGCTGGTATCTCGATTATCTGGAAACCGTTTCGGAGCAAGGGCTTGCCGACCTGGTCGCCTTCACCTTCACCGACGGCGACAAGGGTTGCATGACGAGGCAGGAGATGCTGACCCATGTCGTCTTGCACGGCGGTTACCATCGCGGCGAGATCGGCCGCATGCTGGCCGCGGTCGCGGTCTCGGCGCCCTGGGACACCTATGCCGTCCATCTGCATCGCTCCGAGCCGGCGCGCCGTCTGCAGGGCTAACGCAAGCCGGCAATAAAGATTGGTGGCGGGGCTGAAATATGAGCTTGAAGCTCACTTTTAAGCGTCCAAGCTTTGATCGTCTCACCTGGCCGGTTCATCTGTAGATGTTTTCGCTGGACAAGATGAAGCCGGCGTTCGGCGGCATGTTCTCTATTGTGAGCACCTTGCTCACATTTTTGATACAAGCTTATGCCGCGCATGGATGGATGATCGGGTGATAGAAGTCGCGCGAAGATCTGTGCGGCAGGCCGTCACTTCGAAAGTGACAGATTCGCTCACAAATTTTCGATGAGATGCATCTTCGTGTAACCAAAATTCAATAACTGAAAATCATTGTGTTGCTTCGCTGGCTAGACAGTCGCGAGTCAGATATGCATAGACACGCCGGGTCACTCACGACCATTGGCAAAACGCAAGGGGCATCGCATGGCAAAGACGACAACCAAGGCGCCGGCAGCGAAAGCGCCGGCAAAGAAGCCGGCAGCTAAGGCTGCCGCGAAACCTGCAGCAGTGAAGAAGGCAGCGGCACCGAAGGCAGCCGCCAAGCCGGCGGCCAAGGCAGCAGCCAAGCCCGCCGCCGCCAAGAAGCCGGCGGCCAAGGCCGCGGCAAAGCCCGCCGCCAAGGCAGCCGCCAAGCCGGCGGCCAAGGCAGCAGCCAAGCCCGCCGCCAAGAAGCCGGCAGCGAAGGCAGCGGCCAAGCCCGCAGCCAAGGCTCCGCTGAAGGCCGCCGCCGCCAAGGCGCCGGCAGCCGTGAAGAAGGCAGCTCCGGCGAAGAAGCCGGCCGCCAAGAAGTAATCGCGTAGCTTCGCTTGGCTGGCGCAAACAGGTGAGGGCGGGTGCCACCAGGCACCCCTCTCGCCAATTCGGTGTCAGAATGGGCGGAGTCGGAGCGGACGCTCCTCCTAAAGCTCTCGGAAATTTTGCTGCCAGCAAAACTTCCGGGAGCTTTTTTGTTGGCGCGCCTGCGCAGGCAAACAGCGTTGGCTGATCCGGATCGGCCCGCTGGCCGTTGCCCTTCGGACCCCGGTCGGTCAACAGTGCCGCAAACAATTGGGAACCCGATCATGCCGAAACTGCTCTATGCTTCCACATCCCCTTATAGCTCGAAGGTCCGCATGGCGGCCGCCTATGCCGGCATCGCCATCGACCTCGTGCCGGTCAAGACGGAGGACAAGCCCGCCGAACTGATCTCGGCCAATCCGCTCGGCAAGATCCCGGCGCTGGTGCTGGAGGACGGCCGCTCGATCTATGACAGCCGCGCCATCACCCAGCATCTCAATCGCCTGTCGAAGAACGCGCTGTTCCCGCGCAATCCGGACAAGCGGCTCGAGGCGGAGGTTCTGGAGGCGCTTGCCGACGGCATCTGCGACTGCGCGCTGTCGATGGTCTATGAGCGCCGCACGCGGCCGGAGGCGATGGTCTATCAGCCTTGGCTCGATCGCCAGTGGGGCAAGATCACCACCGCCCTCGACCTCATCAACGCCAACCCGCCTAAGCTGCCGAAGAAGATCACCGCCGGCCACATGGCGCTGCGCGCAACGCTTGGCTACCTAGCGCTGCGCTTTTCCGGCCAATGGGAGAAGGGCCGCGGACGTCTGGTCCGCTGGGCCGCGAGGTTTGATGAGAAGTTCCCGGAACTGAAAGGCAGCGTGCCGGGGTAGATACAGTTGATCTCCCCCTCGGAGATTGGTTAGCTTGAACCCCTCCCGCTTCCATGCTTGCATGACATCACCCAAGTCGGAGTGGTGAGCATGGCAAAGCTCTCGACCAGCGTCGCGCCTGACCCGATGGTCGCACGCCTGCGCGCCGCTCTCGGCAAGCGCGCCTTCACCGAGCAGAAGATGTTCGGCGGCACCTGCTTCATGATCGACGGCAACATGCTGATCGGCACTTCGAAGCGCGGGCTTCTGGTGCGCGTCGGCAAGGACGCGCATGCGGCCGCCGCGGCACTTCCTCATGCGGGCACGATGGAGATGGGCGGGCGCTCGATGGAAGGCTATATCCGTGTCGCGCCGGAAGGCACGGCAACCGATGCCGATCTCGCCGGCTGGCTCGATCGCGCATTGGCTTTCGTCGGGACGCTGCCGGCGAAGGCAAAGGCGGCAAGGAAGTCGTCGTAAGCCGATCATCAAGTTTGTTGCCTTCTCGTACAAAGTTCTCGAAACCGGCAAGCTGCTGGGCTAGAAAGGTTTTCGAGAATGGCGGCGCGACAACCGGGCAATGACCAAAACCGACGAAGACAGCTCCAACGGCGCACACGCCTTCATGCCGCCCGGCGATTCCGTGGAGCGGGCGGCGCGGCCGCGCAAGGCGCTGCTGTCGTCCTCGATGGTCGGCTCGACCAATCGCGGCCGCGTGCTGCAGGCGCTGTTCGACCTTGGCCCGACGAGCCGCGCCGAGCTGGCGCGGCTTGCCGGCGTCAACCGCACCACCATCTCCGGCATCGTCCAGCCGCTGATCGACGACCAGGTTCTGGTTGAGAGCGATCCCATTCCCGCCAATCCCGGCGGCGGCAAGCCGGCCCGTCCGCTCTGGTTCTCGCCCAAGGCGCGGCCGATCTGCGGCGTGTTGCTGATGCCGGATGCGGTGCATGCCTGTGTTTCGACGCTCGACGGCAAGATCGAAGCCGAGCGCAAGATGACATTGCCCGACGGCAACGGGCCGGTGCAGCCGATCATCGAGACCATTGCCGAATGCGTCGGCAGCACGCTGGCCAAGGCGCGGCGCACGCCCTTCGGTATCGGCGTCGGTGTCGGCGGCATGGTCGATACCGATCGCGGCGCGATCGTCACCGTCAAC
>NZ_RZTO01001529.1:0-451 GCF_003997225.1 Mesorhizobium sp. M2C.T.Ca.TU.002.02.1.1 | reverse complement strand
GTCATAAAACTCTGGAACCAGCGCGCGGTCGGAAATGAGGTTGGGCAGCAATGCCGACCATGTTGTCACCATATGCTGCAGGAGCTGGCGCGCGATCGGGTCGAGCTTGTAGCAGGACACCATCGGAACGCCGGCAAGCGCCAACTCGAGCGAAACCGTTCCAGATGCGATCAACGCCGCATCGGCCTTGCCGAAGGCCTGCCATTTGCGCTCCGGCTCGGTGATGATTTCCGGCTTGTCATCCCAACTGGCAACAGAGGCCTTCACCAGCTCTGCTACATGCGGCACCGTCGGTAAGAGCAGGCGCAGGCTATGGCCGCGTTGGCGCAGCGCCGACATCGCCTTGCCGAAGGGTTCCATCAGCCGGCGGACCTCGCCGCGGCGCGAGCCGGGCAGCACCAGCACCGTCTTGACGCGGTCGGCGGCGAGATCGCGCGGCTGGCTCTGCGCC
>NZ_RZTO01001528.1:0-454 GCF_003997225.1 Mesorhizobium sp. M2C.T.Ca.TU.002.02.1.1 | reverse complement strand
CGACATGTCTCTCACGCGCGAGGAGCGCGAGGCGAAACTGGAAGGCATGGGCTGCAAGCGCAAGAGAGTCGAGGAAATCCGCTTCACCCAGGGCAAGGGCAATTATGTCGACGACGTCAAATTGCCCGGCATGCTGCATGGCGACTTCGTGCGTTCGCCGCACGCGCATGCAAGGGTGAAGTCGATCAATTCGGAAAAGGCGCTCAAGGTGCCGGGCGTGCTCGCCGTCATCACCGCCGAGACGCTGAAGACGGTGAACCTTGCCTGGATGCCGACGCTTGCCGGCGACGTGCAGATGGTGCTGGCCGACGGCAAGGTGCTGTTCCAGAACCAGGAGGTCGCCTTCGTGGTCGCCACCGACCGCTATGCCGCCGACGACGGCGTCGCGGCGGTCGAGGTCGAATATGAGCCGCTGCCGGTGCTCGTCGATCCGTTCAAGGCGCTCGATCCCGAC
>NZ_RZTO01001527.1:0-457 GCF_003997225.1 Mesorhizobium sp. M2C.T.Ca.TU.002.02.1.1 | reverse complement strand
TCGTAGAACGGGCCGAGGCCGTAGCGGTTGGGCGCCGTGTTGAAGTTGAACAGATGGCCTTCGAGCGAGGCCGGACCTTTCGCGGTGATGTATTCGACCGCGATCAGCTTCAGCGTGCCGTCGGCCATCGGTTCGTACATCACCGCTTCCGGCTTGGCGACGTCGACGGCGTCGTCTTTAAGATAGGCGGCGTTGACGTAATGGATGCCCATGGCGCCGCCGGTGAGGCCGCTGGCGCAAGGGATCGGCGCGTAGCCTTCGGCCTTCGCCGCCGCGACGTCCTCGAAGCGGCTGTCCAGCGCCCGCACCTTTTCGGCAAGCGGATTGACGGCTTCCGCCGTGGCAGCGTCCGCCATCATCATGATGATCGCGGCAGTGGCGCCGACGAGGCATCCGGTCAAATTGTGATTGGTCATTTCATGTCTCCAATGCGGTTGAGGCGCGCAAACGGAGACCG
>NZ_RZTO01001526.1:0-457 GCF_003997225.1 Mesorhizobium sp. M2C.T.Ca.TU.002.02.1.1 | reverse complement strand
GTCTGACCGCCGGCTAAAGGCCGGCGGCTTTCCGCAGAATGTCGTTTATCCGGCTCTGCCAGCCGGGTCCGCCGGCGCGGAAGCGGGCAACCACATCGCTATCGAGGCGCAGCGTCACCTGTTTCTTCGGATTGTCGAGCGCCGGCCGGCCGCGCGAACGGCGAATGCTTTCGGCAAGATCCGGAAACACCGCGGTGAAGGGACGAGCATTTCGAAAATCCTCCTCGGTCCATTCGGGATTGTCCGAAACGGTGTCCCAATCTTCCTGGGTAAAGCCCTTGCCTGGCTTGAATTCCTTGTCAGGCTTCGTGATGTGCAGCTTAGTTTTCGCCATCGAACAATCTCCTTTCCGTCTGGTTGGCCGGCCGCATCGAAACAATCGAGATGCCTTCGGAGCCAAGCCGGGCAAAGACCACTGCAACCACGCCGCCTATTATCCGACCAATCGCCATGAACC
>NZ_RZTO01001525.1:0-458 GCF_003997225.1 Mesorhizobium sp. M2C.T.Ca.TU.002.02.1.1 | reverse complement strand
TCCTGGAATTGCTCTATCGAGCGGTTCAGCTTGGAGAAGCCGAACCGCTCGATATTGCTCCTCAGAAAGCCTTGCCGGTCGCCGGGTCGAACAGGCGAAGCGCGTCCGCCTCGAAGACAAAGGCGCATGACTGGCCTTTGGCGACGCGGGCCTGCGGCGGCAAGGTTGCCGTCAGCCGCTGGGTTCCGACCCGCGCCGTGGTGACCTGCTCTGGTCCCGTCAGCTCGACGACGTCGATCTCGACCGGCAGCGACATGTCGGCACCGCTGCCCGGTCCAAGGCGGAGCGCCTCTGGCCTGATGCCGACGACAACCGAAGCACCGTTGCGGACGGCGCTGGCGTAGCGTTGCGGCAGCGTCACCCGGGCATCCGTGCCGGCAATGGCGAGCTTGCCATCCTCGACAGCCGCTTCCAGCATGTTCATCGCCGGCGCGCCGACGAAGCCGGCGACATAGAGC
>NZ_RZTO01001524.1:0-460 GCF_003997225.1 Mesorhizobium sp. M2C.T.Ca.TU.002.02.1.1 | reverse complement strand
GTGTTCAGGCGGTAGCCGACCGTCTTCGGCGTCATCTCGAATCATCCGATCGCGCCAAAGGTAAATTTTGATTCAAACTTTGTTGGTAATTTCTCATTAGGAATGGGGTTTCCGGCGGCGTTGTTCCTGCCTTCGGTCTGTTTTGTCTCGCGTACAGGTCAAAGATGCGGATTTTTGGCGTCGTTAGTTTCGTGCTCGCAGCGCTTTGCCTTGCCGGCTGCTCGTCCACGTCGGGCGTCGATGCCTTGCAGTTGCCGTCCAACGAGACGACGAGCTCGGTCGTGCGGCCAAGCGCGCCGGTGTCGAAAGGCGTGAAGACCGCCGTAAGGGAAAAGACCGTCGAGACCGCGTCGATGTCGGGCATGGCGCGCATCACGCCGCCGGCGCCGCTGCTTGACGAAGGTAACGCGGGCGCTGACGACGAGAATTCGCGCCCCTTCGGCCTCGCCGAGGAGGAGAC
>NZ_RZTO01001523.1:0-461 GCF_003997225.1 Mesorhizobium sp. M2C.T.Ca.TU.002.02.1.1 | reverse complement strand
ACCCTGCCCTTGTCGAAATCGGCATGGAAGACACTCGGCGCGATTTTGGTCGGCTCGGAAGTCACCGGCCGCCCCTCGGCCTTCCAGCGGTCAATGCCGCCGTTCAGAATGTAGACCTGGAAGACGCCCATGACGCGAAACATCCACCAGGCGCGTGGCGCCGAGAAAAGGCCGGGTCCATCATAGACGACGATGGTGTCGTCGGCCGAAACGCCCATCGCGCCGACATATTGGGCGAAGTGCTGCGGCGAGGCCAGTGTGTGCGGCAGTTTCGAATCCGAATCGGAAACCGCGTCCTGGTCGAGGAAGCGCGCTCCGGGAATGTGGGCGGCATCGTATTCAGCGCGGGCGTCGCGCTTTTGCGCCGGCAGGTACCAGGAAGCGTCGATGATGGCGAGACCCGGCTCGCCAAGTTGCTTTTCCAGCCAATCGGCGTCGACGATGAAAGGGCTGTCCTGCAC
>NZ_RZTO01001522.1:0-461 GCF_003997225.1 Mesorhizobium sp. M2C.T.Ca.TU.002.02.1.1 | reverse complement strand
GGCCGAAGAGATGCAGCCAGGCGAGCGCCGTCACCTGCGGCGCGATCATCAGCGGCAGAAGCAGGAGGAAACCGAGGATCTTTCGTCCAGGCAGATCGGTCATCGTCACCGCGATGGCGAACGGGATGCCGAGGCAAAGCGCCAGCAGCGCGCCGAAAAAGGCCGTGTCCAGCGTATGCCACGTCGCCTTTAGCGCGGCAGGGCTGGCAAGCCGCCCGGCGAAGGCTGCGAAATCGACCTCTCCGCCGGGCGCGATCGCCGCAAGCACGAGACGCGCCATCGGCAGCAGGCTGAGCACGGCGACGACGAGCAGAACAGCCAGCGCCGACAGACGCTGGCTGGATATCGCGCCTGGCAGCGCGAAACCGTCTGCCCGCGGCAACGCCGGGCCCGACTCGGCGACGCGATGTTCCGCGGAGGCCAACTTGCTCTTCGCGCCGCTTACTGGCTCATCACCGCGC
>NZ_RZTO01001521.1:0-464 GCF_003997225.1 Mesorhizobium sp. M2C.T.Ca.TU.002.02.1.1 | reverse complement strand
CAACATCGACGGTGATGGAGTTCTCGGCGCTCATGCTCGTCTCCTGTTCGGTCTCGATTGGTTGGGTTGCGTCAGTTGGGCTTTCGCCACCAGGTCGGCAGCTGATAGCCGAATATGGGGGTCTTTTGCGGATGTTCCAGATAGCTCCAGTAAGCGAGCCATTGCTGCGTGTTGTATTGCATCGGCACCATGTAGTTGCCTGAGATCAGCAGCCGGTCGAGCACGCGCACCGCCGCGACGTAGTCTTCCTTGGTGCGGGCATTCAGCATGGCGTCGATCGCGGCGTCGATCGCCGGATCGGAGGCGCCCGCGAGATTGAACGATCCTTCCGTTTTCGCGGCGACCGATCCCCAGCGGCCAACCTGCTCGCTGCCGGGTGACAGCGAATTGTTGAAGCCGCTTGTACCAACCAGCACCTCGAAGTCGAAACGCTGCTTGCGCGACTGGATCTGGTCGCCGTCGAG
>NZ_RZTO01001520.1:0-465 GCF_003997225.1 Mesorhizobium sp. M2C.T.Ca.TU.002.02.1.1 | reverse complement strand
ATCGAAATGCGCTCACCATCGATCAGGATGTCGCCCTCGTCGGGCTGCAATACACCGGCGATCATGTTCATCAGCGTCGACTTGCCGGCGCCGTTCTCGCCGCACAGCGCATGGATTTCGCCGCGCCGCAGCTCGAACCGCACGCCGCTCAGTGCCTTGACCGGGCCGAACGCCTTGGACAGGCCGCGGATTTCAAGAATGGGCGCCTGGGTCACGCCATGCTCCTGCGATGCTTGCGGGGGAGGAAGGAGGCCGAAGCCTCCTTCCCGGTTGGTCCGGCCTTGTGGAGGCCGGGGCGGCGATCGAGACTATTCCTCGATGCCCTTGGTGCCGCGACGCTTGAGGTACTTGTCCCAGTAGAAGTCGTCCGCATTGTCCTTGGAGACGATGGAGAAGCCATTGTCGACGAAGGGCACGCTCATCGGGTTGAAACCCGAACGCTTGGCGTCGTTCATCGGATCGATC
>NZ_RZTO01000151.1:0-9980 GCF_003997225.1 Mesorhizobium sp. M2C.T.Ca.TU.002.02.1.1 | reverse complement strand
CTTGGCGCGCTGATCGCAGCGAAGGTGCCGTTCTGGCCGGTCCTGATGCTGCCGCAGGGCATCCTGATCGTCTTCCTGTTCACGCTGCTGCATGAAACCGTGCACAGGACGGCGTTCGAAACGCAGTGGCTGAACGATATCGTCGCGCGTTTCTGCAGCCTGGCGATCGCGCTGCCGGCCGACTGGTTCCGCTACTTCCACTTCGCCCATCACCGCTTCACCCAGGACCCCGAGAACGATCCGGAGCTCGCCTTCCCGAAGCCCGAGACGGTGCGGCAATACATCGTCCACGTTTCCGGGCTGCCGGTATGGAGGGGACATTTCAAGACGCTCTACACCAATGCGATGGGGCGCTGCCGCGGCAGCTACGTGCCGCCGAAAGGTCTGCCGAAGGTCAAGGCGGAGGCGCGGGCGATGATCGCCTTCTATGTCGTCCTGCTGGCGCTTGCCGTCTGGCTCAAGGCATGGGTGGTGCTCACTGTCTGGATCGTGCCGGCGCTGCTCGGCCAGCCGTTCCTGAGGCTTTATCTGCTGGCCGAGCACGGCCGCTGTCCCTTCGTGGCCAACATGCTGGAAAACACCCGCACGACGCTGACCAACTGGTTCGTGCGCAAGCTCGCCTGGAACATGCCTTACCATGCCGAGCACCACGCCTATCCCGGCGTGCCGTTTCACCAACTGCCTGAATTCCATCGGCTGATCGAGCGGCATCTCAAAGTGGTCGAGCCTGGCTATGTGAGCTTCCACGAGAAATATGTCGGGGCGCTACGCTGACAGAGGGCGTCATTCAGCCCGATTGGCGCTGCAGTGCCTGCGAACGCAGCAGCCGGCTCATATCGGACGCCTTGCTCGGTACGCCGATCAGATAGCCTTGCGCCTCGCCGCAACCGGCCTTGCGCAGCATGTCGAGCTGCGCTTCGGTCTCGACACCCTCGGCGGTGACGATGATGCCGAGCTCGGCTCCGAGCCCGATTACCGTGCGCACGATCGCCGCCGTGTCGCGCTTGTCGAGATCGCGGATGAAGGATCGGTCGATCTTGATCTTGTCGACGGGGAAACGCCGGAGGTAGCCGAGCGAGGAATAGCCGGTGCCGAAATCGTCGAGCGCGATGCGCACGCCGAGGCCGCGCAATTGGCTCAGCGTCTTCAGCACCGCGTCGCTTTCGTCCATCATCACCGTTTCGGTGATTTCGAGCTCCAGGCGATCGGCCGGCAGGCCGGAAAAGGCAAGTGCGGCGATCACGCTGCGGGCGAAGCCGCCGCTCTTGATCTGCGCGGCTGAGACATTGACGGCCATGCGCATGTCCCGCGGCCAATTGGCGGCGACGTTGCACGCTTTGCGCAGCGCCCAGTCGCCGAGTTGCACGATCAATCCGGTCTCCTCGGCGACGGCGATGAAGTTCTCCGGCGATACAAGGCCGCGCGACGGCGAGCGCCAGCGCATCAGGGCTTCCGCGCCGACGATTTTGCCGGAGCCGATTTCGAGGATCGGCTGGAAATCCAGCTCGAATTCGCGCTTGGAGAGTGCTGCCTCGAGATCGACCTCGAGCGCCCGGCGCTCCCGCATCAACGCATCCATGCCCGGCTCGAAGAAGCGATAGACGTTGCGCCCTTCGCTCTTGCCGCGGTAGAGCGCCATGTCGGCGTTGGTGAGCAGCGTGTCGGCATCGTGCCCGTCGCCGGGATAGAGCGCGATGCCGAGGCTCACGCCCACATGCATTTCACGCCCCTTGTCGCGGTAGGGCTTGCCGACGATCTCGACGATGCGCTTGGCGAGCTTTTCGGCGTCTGCGGCGCTCTTGATGCCCGACTGGATGATGGCGAACTCGTCGCCGCCGAAGCGTGCCACCACATCCTTGCTGCTGCGCACTGCATGCTGCAGCCGCTTGGCCACGCATTTCAGCAGCCAGTCCCCGGCCGGGTGGCCGAATGTGTCGTTGACGGCCTTGAAGCGGTCGAGGTCGAGCGAGAGGATCGCCAGCGGCTTGGCCTTGGCCTCGCCGAGCGCCTGATCCAGCTTTTCGCGAAACATCGAGCGGTTGGGCAGATTGGTCAGCGTGTCGTGATGCGCAAGATGGGTCATGCGCTCTTCGACGCGGCGCCGTTCGGTCACGTCCTCGAAAGTCGCAACCCAACCGCCGCCGGCGAGCGGCCGGCGGGAGACAAACAGCGTGCGGCCGTCGACGAGTTCACGATAGCTCGACCGCGACTGGCCCGCGTCCAGGGCCGCCTTCGTCTTTCCCACCTCGATATCGACTTCAACGGGCACGAAGATGCCGAGACCAACGAGTTTCGCCAGCATCTGACCATGCGTCATGCCGAGCGCGAAATCGGCGGCCTTCGCGTTGCACAGATCCAGGAAGCGCTGGTTGCGAACGATCAGGCGGCCCTCGGCATTGTACATCAGCAGGCCTTGCGACATGTTGGCCAAAGCCGCGTCGAAGCGGCGATATTGCTCTTTCAGCTCGGCTTCGGCGCGCCGCTGCTCCGTCACATCCTCGTAGATCGACACCCAGCCGCCGACCGCGATCGGCCGGTGCGAAATGACGATGATGCGTCCGTCCGACAGAATTTCCTCATAGGTCGAAGGCTTGGCGCGGTCGATGTAAGGCTTGCGGATGGCATAAAGCTCGTCGGCGCTCTGCCCGGCGATGCCTATGTCGACGCTGTGCTGCAGGATGTCGAAGAAACGAATGCCTGGCTTCACCACCTTGGCGTCCAGGCGGAAGATGTCGATGTAGTTGCGGTTGCATATGATCATCCGCTCGTCGGCATCGAACATGCACAGCCCATGCGACATGTTCTCGACAGCCGCCGCGAAGCGCTCGTTCTGGGCACGAAGTTCTTCAGCTATTCGTCGAACCGGGATAGCACTGGCTGCTCTTCGCTTGCCGGCGACCGAACCAGTCTTGACATGTGCGCCGGGCATGAGCACGCCTTCGGACCGTGTGACCGAACACAATACTGTCCTGCTCGCCGGTTAATTTAGCGTTCTTTTATGGGGTTGAATTTACCACAAGCGAAGACTGGCGCTTGGCTTCCAGCGTCTTGAAACGCTTCAGAAAAGCCGTTTGCGCCCAGGTCACGGATCTTGGCGTGAAATCGAAGCGGTCGGCGGAGAAGCCGCGCGGCCGGCCGAAATACTCGGTCGCCTCCGCCGCCGAGAAGCCGGCCAGCAGCGTCGCTTCGTAATAGGCGGCGATCTGGTCGGCACGCTTGATGTCCTTGCGCCAGGCCGCGTTAAGCTCCGCCGGCAGCGAGAAACGCAGGTGTATGGCGCGCTGCAGGCGCAACTCGCAGTCCTTGTAGGAGCCGCCCATCACCGATTTGAACGGCGAGATCATGTCGCCAATGACATATTCCGGCGCGTCGTGCAGCAGCGCGGCGAGCCGCGCCTCGACCGTGGCCTGCGGCGCCAATTCACCGTAAAGCGCTTCGACCAGCAGCGAATGCTGCGCAACGGAAAAGGCATGGTCGCCGCTGGTCTGGCCATTCCAGCGGGCGACGCGGGCAAGCCCATGCGCGATGTCGGCAATCTCGATGTCGAGCGGCGAGGGGTCGAGCAGATCGAGCCGCCGCCCCGAAAGCATGCGTTGCCAGGCGCGCGGCGGCGCGCCGGCCCGGTCGGCCGCCATCAGGCCTCCTCCGCGCTGGCCGCGCCTTCAGGGAAGGAGAACTTGGCCCAGGCGGGGATCGCGAGCGTAACCGGAACATCGCCCGCCATGATCGCCTCGCCTGCATCGACCGCCGCCTTGACCCGGTCGATGCGGGCAATAGCGAGCCCAGTCCTGCCGCTAACCGAGCCGAGCGCGCCCACCGGCCGGCCGGCGACGGTGAGCTCGGTTCCCGAAGCGGGCAGGGGGCCGTCAGCCGATGCGATCAGAACCCGGCGCCGCGCGGTGCCGCGATGCTGCATGCGCGAGACCACCTCCTGGCCGATATAGCAGCCCTTCTTGAAGCCGACTCCGCCGGCTTCGTCGAGCAGAACGTCATGCGGGAAGGCGTCGCCAAGCTGGTAGTCGCTGCCGCTTTCGGCAATGCCATAGCCTATGCGAATTTTTTGCCAGGTATTTGGATCGTCACCGTCCTTTGTTTCGCCGCCATAAGTGCGGCTGATCGCAATGTCGCGAAAACGCGTGTCGGCAAGCGCCGTTGAATCAGAAACTGAGCGGCTTGAATCATCGCCCCATGCGATCGTGACAAGCGCCTGATCCCGCTTGGCAATATCGGCCTTCGCCCTTAGCCGGTAAAGCATCAGCCGGCGCACGAAGTCGTCGGCGATGTCGGCCCGGCATTCCAGGTGGAAGGCGTTGTCACCGGCGCGCGAGATCAGGAAATCGAACAGGATCTTGCCCTGCGGCGAAAGCAGCGCGCCGGGCTTTGCCTCGCCGTGCGGGAGCGCATCGAGATCGGTGGTGAGGATGTTTTGCAGGAAATGCTCGGCGTCGGGGCCCGACACGGAAATGAGCGCGCGGTCTTTGAGCTGGGCAAAGGGCATGAGGGTAAAATCGGCCTGATCTTGCAAAACGGTCGGTCATTACGTAAGCCGGCCACACTCCCCCCGCAAGAGATTGGACCTGCCCATGGCAACCACCTTCGACCTCATCCTGACAGGCGGCACCGTGGTCAACCATGACGGGGAGGGTCGCCGCGACATCGGCGTGAAGGGCGGACGCATCGCGCGGATAGGCGATCTCGGCCAGGCCTCGGCCGGCGAAACCATCGACTGCGCGGGCCTGCACATCCTGCCGGGCGTCGTCGACAGCCAGGTGCATTTCCGCGAGCCGGGGCTGGAGCACAAGGAGGACCTTGAGACCGGCTCCCGCGCGGCGGTGCTCGGCGGCGTCACCGCCGTCTTCGAGATGCCGAACACCAATCCTTTGACCACCGGCGAGGCCGCACTCGCCGACAAGGTGCGGCGCGCCACGAACCGCATGCATTGCGACTTCGCCTTCTGGGTCGGCGGCACGCGCGACAATGCGCGCGATGTCGGCGAACTGGAACGGCTGCCGGGAGCGGCCGGCATAAAGGTGTTCATGGGCTCGTCCACCGGCGACCTGCTGGTCGAGGACGATGAAGGCGTCGCCTCGATCCTGCGCAACACCCGCCGCCGCTCCGCCTTCCATTCGGAAGACGAATTCCGCCTGCGCGAACGGCTCGGCGAGCGCGTCGAGGGCGATCCGTCGTCGCATCCCGTCTGGCGCGACGAGATCGCGGCGCTGCGCTGCACGGAGCGGCTGGTGCGCATCGCCAGGCAGACGCGCGCGCGCATCCATGTGCTGCACATCTCGACCGCCGAGGAAATCGTCTTCCTCCAGCAGCACAAGGATGTCGCGACCTGCGAGGCCACGCCGCATCATCTGACGCTGACGGCGGACGACTATGCCAGGCTTGGCACGCTGCTCCAGATGAACCCGCCGGTCCGCGCCGCCCGCCACCGCGACGGCGTCTGGCATGGCATTGCGCAAGGCATCGTCGATGTGCTTGGCTCCGACCACGCGCCGCACACGCTGGCCGAGAAGGCGAAGACCTATCCGGCCTCGCCGTCTGGGATGACGGGCGTGCAGACGCTGGTGCCGATCATGCTGGACCACGTCAATGCCGGCCGGCTCACCTTGCAGCGCTTCGTCGACCTATCCAGCCACGGTCCGCAGCGCATTTTCGGCATGGCCAGGAAAGGCCGCATCGCCGCCGGCTACGACGCCGACTTCACCATCGTCGACATGAAGCGGCGCGAGACCATCGCCAACGCCCAGGCCGGCTCGAAGGCCGGCTGGACGCCCTATGACGGCAGGGAGGTCACCGGCTGGCCGATCGGCACCATCGTGCGCGGCAATCGCGTCATGTGGGAAGGCGAGATCGTGACACCCGGGCAGGGCAGGGCGGTCGAGTTTTCCGAGGCGCTACCGGCCTGAGCAATTCCAGGAAAAGTGTGAGCGGTTTTCCGTCCGGAATTGCGCCAAACAAAACGATGGAGCGTTTCACCGTTTCCGTGAAACGCTCCATCTCTGCCAAAAATTGGATTTGTTAAGCGCTCTGCATTATCTTGCAGGCGCTATGACCGAGAACATCGCGCCGATCATTCCTGCAGAGTTTCCGGAGCTTCAGGCGCTCGCCTGGAACCGCGATGTCGCGCGCCCTATTCCCGCCAAAGAAGCCTTCGCGCTTTACGAGCGCAACTGGCGCTTTGTCGATCAAAAGCGCCTTACGGCGCGTGAGAAGCTGCTTGTGGAAGAACTCGCGAACAAGTTCGGACATGGCGTGTTTCTGACAAACGGATAGATCGTTCTCTGATCCGATAACGCTGCTGTCGCTGCGCTGTCCCGCCGGCCTTGCGGTATTTTGAGTGTCGTGAAGCCTCAATCGCCGGCCACAAAGAACAGCCACTGCCCGGTCGGCGTGATGCCGACACGGTAGAAGATGTAGGCGCCGAACTGCTTCATGTCGTCATAGTCGCTGGCCGTGACCAGCTTGAACAATTCGACGCGTTGCCTGGCATCGAGCTTGTCGAGCGGCAGCGCGAAGAAATACGGCCAGACATAGAGTTCCTGCGGCGTGCCGGTGTCGACATGGACATAGCCGGCTGAAAGCACCTCTTCCAGGATGGCGAGGATTTCCTGGCCGTCGCCGTCGCCAGAAAGGCCCTTGAGGAAGGTGATCGGGTCGCCGTCGATGTCGCCCAGCGACAATTGCGTCATGGAATCGCCCTTGCCGATCAGCGCCCGCAGCTTCTCGATGTCGCCGCTTTTGCATGCCTCGATGATCAGCCCATGCATGCGCTTGACCGGCTCGGGGAGCGTGTCGAGGTCGTAGACGACCGCCGGCGGCGGTTGATCAGGATCGGCGCGCGGGCTGGTGATGCCGCCATTGGCCGGCGGTGTTTCCGGCTCCGACTTGTCGGTGTCGTCCCCGGGCTGCCCGCTATCCGCGGGTTTGGAGCCGGGCGCCTCCGGCATCGGCACGGCGGTGCCGGGCGCGGCGCTGTCGCCGTTGGCGGGCGGGGCGACCGGGGAAGGCAGGTCCTCGCGCTGGATCTCGCTCAGCGCGTAGGAAGGCGTGCTGGCGAGGCACAGCGGCAACGCCAGGCAGGAAGCGGCGATCAGGATGCTGAGGGCCAGCCCGCGTGGCCGGCCTGACATCGAAAATCTCACCGCTTGCCTCTCCATTGTTACCCGGCCTGGCCCGGGCCGCGCTCTGAACAATCAAGCGCATGGGTATGATGCCCAAACGGCGCGCCCGCGTCAAAAGTCACTGTCAAAAAGTCGCTGTCAAAACAGGTGACTAGTGCTTGAGCCGTTCCGGTTCGAAGGCGCCGGCAATCACCTTTTCGCGCATGCGGTCGAGCAGCGCCAGCGCCGAGGTCTCGCCATTGGCGCGCAGCATCTCGCCGAAAGCCGTCTCCAATGCTGCTTCGGCGATGATTTCCGGTTCGATGCCAGCCGACAGGCCTTCCGCCCAGGCTTCGCTGTGGCTCTCCACGGCCGTCAGGCGCTTTTCTTCCCTGACCAACGCGTCGATGTCGCTGACACCATGTTCCATTTGCGATGTCCACCTTCTGCAAGCGGCGATCCGACCGATGGATCCGGCTTGGTCTGCCAGTTCGTCTGCAGTCTCACTTAAGTCGTTGTAAATACGACATTTTTAGGGTCGAAATCTACATTGTGGGCGAGACTGCCCTCAATCGATGCCGAGCTTAGCCGATTAGGCCGGCTCGCGGCATCAAAACCTTCAGTTTGAGTTAATTCCGCAATTGCGCGCTAACGTTTCATTAACGCTGTTGCGCAAGTGCAACACATGATTGCACCAGAGCGGGACAGGAGACAATAAGGCACCTCACATTGGCGCCGATTGCCGCAAAAAAACTGCGTAAAACGTTGCCGCGGGACGAGCCGGGCTCAATTCCCGTAGCGGGAGGCGATGTCGCGTGACAGCGTCTCGCCTTCCTTCATGTAGCGGGCGATGGCCTCGGCCGCCGAAGGCGTGCATTGGGTGTAGGTCCCGCTGAAGGAGCGGTAGCCCCGATTGAACGAGGCGATGAAGCGGGCGCGCCGGTCGGGATCGGGATTTTCCGACTCGAGCAGCTTTTCCATCTGGATCCGCCACTGGTCGCCTTTTTCACCGCAGAGATTGCGCAGGAAATGCAGCGATCCGAGCACCTCGGCCAGCCGCATCAGCCCCGGCTCGAAAGGCGCCTCGGCGGCGAGCGCCGGGGGTGCCGCTGCAGCGACGCTGACGGCGAGGCACGCGGCGAGAAAAGCGGAAGCGCGGGTCATCAAAGCCTTGCGATGAAAGGGCAGGGCTTTGTGGCGAAACATTTTGTCGCCTGCAAGGCCATTCTGGATGCTCACCGCCTGGCGCCTAGCGCGGGGCCAAGCAACGCCTCGGCGACAGAGAACACATCGCCGGCAAGCGGCATCCCTGCCATTTCCGCCAGCGTGTAGAACGCCGCGGTCTCGGCGTCGTCGTTGGCCTCGGGCTCGCCGCCGGCATAGGCGGCGCCGAACACCGTCAGCAGGTAGTCGACCGCGTGGTTTTCGGCCGTACCGTCGATATGGATGTCGCGCAACGGGCGATAGCCCGTCGCCTCGAGCCCGGTTTCCTCCAGCAATTCGCGCGCCGCCGCCTCCGCCAGCGTTTCCCCCGGCTCGACCTTGCCGCCCGGATAGGCATAGAGCCCTTGCGACGGCGCTCGCGCACGCTTGACCAGAAGCACGGTGCCGCCGCGAACGACCGCGACGGAAACGGCCGGTATGATCTTGCGCTGTTCCATGCGTGCCGATCTTCCTGCAGGCTTTTGTGGACCGATTGGGCGAAACCAGCTTTAGCCGTTGCGGCGCGGCGGTTCCATCGCCACTTTCATGGTCCGTCAATTGATGAGCCCAAATCCATGTGCGGACGCTTTGCCCTGACCGCCACGCCGGATCAGACTGCCGCCTTTCTCGGTCTGGCCGAGCTGGAGGAATTTCCGGCCCGCTACAACATAGCGCCGACACAGCCGGTGCTGATGGCGCTTGCCGGCCCGCCGCGGGAGCCTGGCTCGAACCTGCCGGACCGCCAGGCGATGCTGGTGCGCTGGGGCCTGATCCCGGCTTGGGTCGAGGACACCAAGGCGTTTCCGCTGCTCATAAACGCCCGCTCCGAAAGCGTGCTGCAAAAAGCCTCGTTCAAGGCCGCCATGCGCCACCGGCGCGCTCTTGTGCCGGCATCGGGCTTCTACGAGTGGCAGCAGTCGGGTGGGGCCAGGGGGCAACCCTACTGGATCCGCCCGCGACGCGGCGGCGTGCTCGCCTTCGCCGGCCTGATCGAGACCTACGCCGAGCCTGGCGGTTCGGAGATGGATACCGGCGCGATCATCACGACCGAGGCCAATGCCGGCATCGCCCATATCCACGACCGCATGCCGGTGGTCATCGAGGAGCGCGACTTCGCCCGCTGGCTCGATTGCCGCACGCAGGAGCCGCGTGACGTGCTCGATCTGCTGAAGCCGGCCGAGCCCGATTTCTTCGAGGCGATACCGGTTTCCGACCTTGTCAACAAGGTCGCCAACACCGGGCCGGAAATCCAGGAGCGCGGCATCGTTTCACCGCAGGCCGAAAAGCCCGGGCGTCAGAAGCCTGGCGCGGACGAAAACCAGATGAGCTTGTTTTAAAGCAATTCCAGGAAAAGTGTGGAGCGGTTTTCCGTCCGGAATTGCGCTAACCATTTAAGAAGGCTGCTTGCCTCGAAAGGCTGCTCCGGGGCCTTCATCTCCAGGGCGCTCCTGGGCGCCCTCATCGCCGGCGTCCCCGTCGTCGGGGATCATGCCGGTCGTGCCTTTTCAGGCAGCGCGCGGCGAGACGATCTTCTGCGCGGGCTTCTTCTTCTTCGCGGTGTGGAGAAGGGCGGCGACGATAGCCGCCGGGCCGATCGCGCGGTAGTGGCTTGTGAGAGCCGGCTGCGTTTGTCGGTTCTGTTCCTGCTTGCTGCGAGCCATTGTTCTC
>NZ_RZTO01001519.1:0-465 GCF_003997225.1 Mesorhizobium sp. M2C.T.Ca.TU.002.02.1.1 | reverse complement strand
CTACGATTCCGTCGGCGCCGACACGTTTCCGGCATCGCTCGATTGCCTGCGGCCGCTCGGCATGTTCGTCAGCTTCGGCCAGTCGTCCGGGCCGATTCCGCCTTTCTCGATGTCGCTCCTGGCGCAGAAGGGCTCGCTCTATGCAACCCGGCCGACGCTCTTCGTCTACAATGCCAGGCGCGAAGATCTGGTGAAGTCGGCCGAGGCGCTTTTCGACGTGGTCAAGAGCGGCGCCGTCGGGATCAAGATCAATCAGCGCTATGCTCTGAAGGACGCGGCAAAGGCGCAAGCCGATCTCGAAGCCCGCAAGACGACGGGAACGACCATCCTCATTCCCTAGAGCTTTCGCCGCCTCACACCTTTGGCACCTTACCTGGCCGGCTGCCTTGTTTTTCAGCGGCTTGCCGTGCCCGAAGGCACGGCAAGCCTGAAAAGCGATGCGGATTTGCCGTTGTTCTCAAGAGG
>NZ_RZTO01001518.1:0-466 GCF_003997225.1 Mesorhizobium sp. M2C.T.Ca.TU.002.02.1.1 | reverse complement strand
GCGAAGCTCAGGCGCGCCAATGGCCGCCAGACGCTGCTCTTCGTCGACGAGATCCATCGCTTCAACCGCGCCCAGCAGGACGGTTTTTTGCCGGTGATGGAAGACGGCACCGTGGTGCTGGTCGGCGCCACCACGGAGAACCCGTCCTTCGAGCTGAACGCGGCGCTTCTGTCACGAGCGCGCGTGCTGGTGTTCCGTTCGCTGGGCGAGGAAAGCATCGCCAAGCTTCTGGCGCGGGCGGAAGAAACCGAGGGCAGGGCGCTGCCGCTCGATGACGAGGCGCGCGCGATGCTGATCCGCATGGCGGACGGCGACGGCCGCGCCTCGCTGACGCTGGCCGAGGAAGTCTGGCGCGCCGCCAAGAAAGGCGAGGTGTTTGGCCCGGAAGGCCTGCAGCGCGTCATCCAGCGCCGCGCGCCGATCTACGACAAGGGCCAGGACGGCCACTACAACCTGATCTCGGCGC
>NZ_RZTO01001517.1:0-467 GCF_003997225.1 Mesorhizobium sp. M2C.T.Ca.TU.002.02.1.1 | reverse complement strand
GGCGGAGCAAGGAGCGTGGTGACGCAGCGCAGACCCGAGGATCCATGCCGTGACATCGAGGCGTTGCGACCGTGCAGAATTCTGCTCCGCTGCGCCCTTCGGCCAAGGTCACGGAATGGATCCTTGGGTCTCCGCGACGGAGCTGCGCTCCTGCTTCGCCCAAGGATGACGAAGTTCCGCGGGCTTCGGCCAACCTCCAACGTCTGCGATGATCCATCTCGGCGATCGATGAGTGCCAAGCTTCGGCTGCGCGCCCTCGAAATTGCCGCGTCCTGGAACAAGCCGATGCAGGGAGGGGTCTCCTGATGAGAACCGCCCTCATCGACCGCCGCGATTTCCTGCGGGCCGCGGGCGCGGGCTTTGCCGCCGCCATGGCGCCGCGCGCCTGGGCCGACACGCTTGCCGCGGACGCGGTGTTTGCCACGGCCTTCGTCAAGCGCGACGGCAGCTTTGGCGCCGCCGTGCTC
>NZ_RZTO01001516.1:0-470 GCF_003997225.1 Mesorhizobium sp. M2C.T.Ca.TU.002.02.1.1 | reverse complement strand
ACCGGCGCGTTGCGGGCTTTGTAGACAAGCGCCCCGATCACCACCATAAGGGCGAGGAACAGAAGGCCGAGATTGACGATCATGAAGCGGACGAGCTTGCGGCGCACGTTCTCGGCCGCGGGGTCGAGCGGCTTTTCCTCATCTTCTTCGGCGATCGGCCGGGCCATGGCTAAACAATCCGCAATGGGTTTCGATGAGCGCTCATAACGAAGAGACCCCGATATTGATAGAGGACGAATTGGCGGACGAGGAATCCGGCGAAGCCGTCGTGCTGGAAGCCGATGCGGACGCCGCCGGCCAGCGCCTCGACCAATGGCTCGCCGCCAAGCTCGGGCCGGAGCTGTCGCGCAGCCGCGTGCAGGCGCTGATCCGCCAAGGCGCCGTCTCCGTCGCCGGCAAGCAGGTGCTGGAAACCAAGCGCAAGCTGATCGTCGGTGAGCGGGTCGAGATTCTGGTGCCGGCACCCGAGC
>NZ_RZTO01001515.1:0-397 GCF_003997225.1 Mesorhizobium sp. M2C.T.Ca.TU.002.02.1.1 | reverse complement strand
GTCGATAATGACCACCGAAGGATCGGTCAGCAGCACCTTCGCCAGCAGCAGCTTCTGCTGATTGCCCCCGGAAAGCTGGCCCGCTTTGGCGCCGAGGCTCTTCAGCCTGATGTCATATGCCTCCACGGCCTGTTCCAGGGCCTCCGCTTCGCGGCGCCGACCCATCGAGAGGCCGGGATGGAACACACCGAGCGCCGACAGCGTCAGGTTAGGCGCCAAGCGCTCCTGCAGCAGCAGTCCCTTGCCCTTGCGATCCTCGGTCAGGTAACCGACGCCGGCGTCGATCGCCGCGCGCGGCGATTGGAAATGGATCGACTTGCCCTCAAGTTCGACCTTGGCGGCCGCCGGGCGCAGGCCGATAATGCCCTCGAAGAGTTCGGTTCGGCCAGCGCCGACC
>NZ_RZTO01001514.1:0-475 GCF_003997225.1 Mesorhizobium sp. M2C.T.Ca.TU.002.02.1.1 | reverse complement strand
CCAGGATAGTCGCGGTCGGTAGTGCCGATCAGCGTGAATTCTTCCTCGTAGGGAATGGCGAAGATGATGCGGCCATCCTTGTTCTGGAAGAAATAGGCGCGCGGATCGTCGAACTTCTTGGCGACGACGATGTGGCTGCCTTGCACGAGACGGACATTGTGGACCTCGTTCTGGCCGACGGCGGCCGAAAGCACGTGATCGACCCAGGGTCCGGCGGCGTTGACGAGAAGCCGCGCGCGCACTTCCTCGGTCTCGCCGGTAAGCACGTTCTGCACTTTGATGGTCCAGGTCGAACCGTCGCGTCGCGCGCTGACGACCTTGGTGCGGGTGCGGATGACGGCGCCCCGGTCGGCGGCGTCACGCGCATTCAGCGCCACCAGGCGCGCGTCATTGACCCAGCCGTCCGAATATTCGAACGCCTTGCGGAACAACGGCTTCAGCGGCTTGCCGGCCGGATCGCTCGCCATATCCAGCG
>NZ_RZTO01001513.1:0-476 GCF_003997225.1 Mesorhizobium sp. M2C.T.Ca.TU.002.02.1.1 | reverse complement strand
CTATGTGCTCAACCACAAGCGCGCCAACCTGGTCGAGCTCGAAGCCCGTTTCGGCCTGACCATCACGATCGAGGCCGACGAAACGCTCGGCACCCAGCATTACGCGATCTTCCGCGGCGCCGTTGCCGAGAAGCCGGAAGGCTTTGTCGAGGTGCGCAGCCTCCCAGCCTATGTCGAGCCGGAAGAGCCCGAGGACGAGATCGTCGTCGAGGAAGAGGAAGAAGAGGTTTCGGAGCAGGCCGAACAGCCGCGCCACCCGCAGCAGCAGGGCCAGCATCAGCAGCGCTCCGAGGACGGCGAAGGCCGCAGGCGCCGCAAGCGCCGGCGGCGGCGCGGCGGCAGGGACCGCGACCGTGAGCACACCGGCGATGCCACGGCCGCGCCGGCGGAGGCTGATGAAGCTGACGCCAATGCAACGGGTGCAACGGAAGAAGCCGCTCAGGACGTGACCGCCGACGGCGAAGCCGTGGCGGCAG
>NZ_RZTO01001512.1:0-478 GCF_003997225.1 Mesorhizobium sp. M2C.T.Ca.TU.002.02.1.1 | reverse complement strand
GGCCTGGTCGCGGCCATACCGGCCGTCGTCATCTACAACGTCTTCGCCCGCTCGATAGCCGGCTATCGGCAGATCCTCGCCGATGCCTCGGCAGGGGTCGAACGACTGGTCAGCCGCGACCTCGACTTCCGCACCGTCGCGCCGGCCGCGCCACTGGCGGCGGAGTAGCGCCATGGGAAGCAGAATCCGACAGACCATGGATGACGATCTCGAGGAAAGCCACGAGATCAACGTCACCCCGTTCATCGATGTCATCCTGGTGTTGTTGATTATCTTCATGGTCGCGGCACCGCTGGCCACGGTGGATGTCAATGTCGACCTGCCGGGTTCGACCGCAACGCCCGCGCCGAGGCCCGAGACACCGCTGTTCCTGACGCTGAAGGACGATCTGACGCTGGCGATCGGCAATGACGGCGTGCCACGCCCGGCTTTCGCCGCGACCATGAAGATAATCAACAACACCAGGATGACATCGATG
>NZ_RZTO01001511.1:0-417 GCF_003997225.1 Mesorhizobium sp. M2C.T.Ca.TU.002.02.1.1 | reverse complement strand
GCGTGAACCTGCTGGGCGGCAACAGCTACAGGCTGGGCAAGCGCCACTAGTCGGCGCTGCATTTCAACTGTCGAAGGCAACCCAAAATAGCCCGTTCCGGTGCGCCGGGCGGGCTATTTCGCGTGTCGGGCCGATCAAGCGAGAATGTTGACCGCGCGTGCCGCGACCAGCGCGATGGTCAGCAGCGAGATCATGGCCTCGGCCATCATCAGCAGCTTGGCGCGCTGGGAAAGGGGCAAGGTATCGGTGGGTGAAAACGCTGTCGCATTGGTGAAGGCGAGGAAGAAATAATCGACGAAACCGGGCAGCCAATCTCGGAGGTCACGGTCGTTCAACGTCATCTGCGCGAACAGGAAATCGGCCTGCGCAAGCTTGACGAGGCCGCAGGTCGGCGGGCCGCCGCGGTCGGTGCTCCAG
>NZ_RZTO01001510.1:0-478 GCF_003997225.1 Mesorhizobium sp. M2C.T.Ca.TU.002.02.1.1 | reverse complement strand
CCGGATGCCGGTACGTCCTTCACGTCGCTTCGCCTTTTCCGCCGGGCGTGCCGAAGCATGAGGACGACCTGATCGTCCCGGCCAGGGAAGGGGCGTTGCGGGTGCTGCGCGCCGCGCGCGACGCCGGCGTCGAACGTGTCGTGCTCACCTCGTCTTTTGCCGCCATCGGCTATGGCCAGACACCGGTCGCCGGGGAGCCGTTCACGGAGGAGAACTGGACCAACCTTTCGGAAAAGGTCAGCGCCTATGTGAAGTCGAAGACGCTTGCCGAGCGGGCGGCGTGGGATTTCATCGGTCGCGAAGGCGGTGCCCTGGGACTGGCGGTGGTCAATCCGGTCGGCATCTTCGGGCCGGTCCTGGGGCCGGATCATTCGACGTCGACCGAGTTCATCCGGCGTTTGATGGATGGCGAGATGCCTGGGCTGCCGCGCATGGTGGTCGGCGTGGTCGACGCGCGCGACGTCGCGGACCTGCATCT
>NZ_RZTO01000150.1:0-10014 GCF_003997225.1 Mesorhizobium sp. M2C.T.Ca.TU.002.02.1.1 | reverse complement strand
GGAGGGCCCGACCTGGGCGCCCAACGGCCGCGTCTTGATGTTCTTCCGCGACTCCGCCGGCGGCCCGAAGCTGGTTTCGGTCGATCTGACCGGCCGCAACGAGCAGCAGATTCCGACGGCGAACTATGCTTCGGACCCGGCTTGGTCGCCGTTGCTGGAGTGAGGGGCGGGAAGAAGAGGAATTGAAGAACTGATGAATTGGGGAACTGGGGAACTGAAGAATTGAAGAACTGAAGAAAATGGAGAGGCAGGGACGCTACGTTGGACGTGCAAGGGAGCTGGAGGTCTACAAGCGAGCCTATCCAGTTTCTCTTGAAATTCACAAAGCCACGCTGGCCTTTCCGAAGATCGAGCAATACGCGCTAGCCGATCAGTTGCGCCGCTCCAGCAAGGCCGTCTGCGCCAATTTGGCTGAGGGCTTTGCCAAGCAGCCTCATTCCAAAGCTGAATTCGCTCGCTTCATTTCAATGGCTATGGGGTCGTGCAGCGAAGTCGAGACATGGATCTCCTACGCGTTCGACCTTGAGTACATCTCGAAGACACAGCTTGACGAGTGGTTACGATCCTACAACCAGATCTACGGAATGCTGGTGAATCTCAGAGGGTCGCTCAAGTGACCCCTTTCTCCAGTTCTTCAATTCTCCAGTTCCCCAATTCCCCTTTTCCACGGCTTGGTCGCGTTTTGGCCGTATTTCCGCCTACGGTCCGCGGGCATTGTCGATCTTGGTAAATGCGTGGATGCGTAACGGCCGAGGACGGCGGCCGAAACCAAAAATTAACCGTGTTTCTTGAATGCCGGTTAACCCAAACGTGGTTACTGGGTGATCAACGAAATCACTCATATGCGAAGGAGAGGCGGCATGGGCCGTATCGCAGCACTTACCAGAAACCCGGCGATGATTGCGCTGGTGGCGGCTCTCGCCATCACCGGTTGCGCCTCGAAGAAGACCCCGAACAGCGCGGCGGATCTCGGCCTCAACGGCGCCGGCGCCGCGACGCCGGGTTCGGCTCAGGATTTCACCGTCAACATCGGCGACCGCATCTTCTTCGACACCGATTCCTCGTCGATCCGCGCCGATGCGCAGACCACGTTGTCGCGTCAGGCGCAGTGGCTCAATCAGTATCGCCAGTACGCGATCGTCATCGAAGGCCATGCCGACGAGCGCGGCACGCGTGAGTACAATCTGGCGCTGGGTGCCCGCCGCGCCGCCGCCACGCGCGACTTCCTGGTCTCCAAGGGCGTCTCCGCCAGCCGCCTGAAGACGATCTCTTACGGCAAGGAACGTCCGGTCGCGGTCTGCGACGACATCTCCTGCTGGTCGCAGAACCGCCGCGCCGTCACCACGCTTTCCGGCGCCGGCTCCTAAGGCCAGTCCCGCGGCCGCCGCTTGGCGCGACGCGCAGGCGGCAAAAATACAACATCGCAAGAATCAAAGGCGGCCTCAGGGCCGCCTTTTTCATTTGCGACACCTCGAAACAAAATTTGGCCGAAGTCTCGCGTCCTGCTATGAGCGCGAGGGCGCTTGCTCCCCCTGTTTTGATTTGGAAAGGCGCATCAGGCCAACACCCACCGCGAGAGACAGAATGCATTTCAGAACGGTCCTGAGCGGCACGCTTGCGCTGCTGCTCGTATCAAGCCTCCCAAGCCTTGCCGCGTCGGCCAACGGCGCCGGGCAGGCCTCCGACAGTGGCTTCACCTTCCATCTGCCGACACTCGGCATCTTCGGCGACAAGAAGAAGCCGGAACCGGCGCAGATCGCGCAGGACAACAGCGGTGGCATGACCGGTCTGGAAGACCAGCTGCGCCAGTTGAACGGCAAGATCGAGGAGATGAATTTCCAGATCCTGCAAATGCAGGAACAGATCCGAAAGCAGCAGGAAGACAACGAGTTCCGCTTCCAGCAGCTCGAGGGCGGTGCGCAAGGCGGCGCCAAGCCGGCCGGGCAGAAGAAGTCGGAGGCCGCGCCCCAGGACGGGAACCGCAACGGCGGCAACACCAATCTCGGCGATGCCGGTACCGGGGATTCCGGCACGGGCGACGCCGGAACCGACAACAGCGTCGCCCAGGCACCGGCGACGCAGGCGCCGGCCGACACCGGTGGGCAAGATGGCGGGGGCAAGACCGTCGGCGACGTGATCGTGGAATCGCAGACCGGCGATCCCGGCAAGCTGATCACCGGCGCGCCGCCGAAGAATTTCGGCACCATCACCGTCGACAAGAACGGCAACGTGGTCAATGCCGAGACCGGTTCGCAGGCCAGCGCGCCGACGCAAGCTCCCGCGGCCACGGCAAACGCTCCTTCCGCCGAAACGCCGGCCAGGAAGAACAAGGCCGGCGGCACCGAAGTCGCGGCCCTGCCGTCGACCGACAATCCCGACGAACTCTATCGCAATTCCTACCAGTTCATCCTGTCGGGCGACTACCCGACCGCCGAGCAGGGTTTTCGCGATCATATTTCGCGCTTCCCCAAGGACGCCAAGGCGGCGGACGCGCATTACTGGCTGGGCGAGTCGCTGCTCGGTCAGCAGAAATACCGTGACGCGGCCGAAGTCTTCCTCGCCGCCAGCAAGGACTATCCGAAGGCCAAGAAGGCGCCCGACATGCTGCTCAAGCTCGGCGTTTCGCTGGTCGGCCTGAAGCAGAACGACGTGGCCTGCGCCACCTTCAACGAGATCGGCAAGCGCTATCCCGACGTTTCCGGCACGCTCAAGGAGCGCATCAAGCAGGAAAAGGCGTTGGCGGCGTGCTGACGCCCGATACCAAAGCTGACCTCTCAGACCGCCTTTTCTCAGACCTGGACTTTTCGAGCGGCGCCGTTGCAGCCGTATCCGGCGGCAGCGACTCGACCGCCCTTCTCCTCCTCCTCAAGGATCACCTCGACCGGGCCGCATCGGGCGCCAGGCTGCTCGCGGTGACGATCGATCATGGCTTGAGGCCGGATTCGAGCGTCGAGGCGCGGCAGGTCGCCGATTTCTGCGCCGAGCGCGGCATCGCGCATCGCATTCTGGCCTGGCGCGGCGACAAGCCTGCGAGCGGTCTGCCCGCGGCGGCGCGCGAGGCCCGTTACGGGCTGCTGGCGCAAGCAGCCGATGCCGAAGGCATCAAACTGATCCTGACCGGCCACACCGCCGACGACCAGGCGGAGACGGTGCTGATGCGCCAGGCGCGCGACGATGACGGCCGCGGCCTCGCCGGCATGGCGCCCGCCACGCTGCACGACTGGCGGACATGGATCGTCCGGCCGCTGCTCGGCACAAGGCGCGCGGCGCTGCGCGACATGCTGCGGGCCCGCAATGTCGGCTGGATCGAGGACCCGACCAATATCGATATCCGCTTCGAGCGACCGCGCGTGCGGGCGAAGCTCGTGCAGGGCGAAGGCGAACGGCGCATCGCGGAAGCGCTGGCGCGGTCGCGCCAGGCGGCTTTCGCGCGCCAGGATATCGGTCGCCGCGCCGCCGTGCTTGTCGCCGCGCTTGCCGACAGACCAGGTCCGGGCCTCATCCGCCTCGATCGCGATTTCGCCGGGCAGGAGGATGGCGAAGCGGCCATCTATGCGTTGCGCATCCTTTTGGCCACCGTCGGCGGTGTGTCGTTCCTCGCCGATGAGGCGCGCTGCGCTGCGTTGCTTTCGCGCCTGCGGTTGGGGTCGCTTTGCGCCACATTGTCGCGGACGGTGGTCGATGCGCGGCGAACCGGCATTTTCCTCCGCCGCGAGAACCGCAACCTGCCCGCTGCCCTGCCGCCGTCGGATAACCAGCTTTGGGACAATCGGCGACGCATCACTTTGAAAGAACGCATCACTTTGAAAGACAGGCCGGGCGACTTGGTGATCGCGCCGCTGGGGTTCGCCGCCGCCAGGCAAGCGTCCTTGAGCGAGGATGTTCCGCAAAGCCTCTCACGCGCGGCGCTGGCCATGGAGCCGGCGCTGTGGCGCGGTGGCGTGTGCCTTGATGTTACTGGTGGCGATGCCGGCTCGCTGGCGGTTCCGGTGGTGGCCCCTTTCGCCCGCTTCCTGCCGTCCTTCGATCTTAAGCCCGCCGCCGCCATCGCGGCGCTTGTCGGCGCGCCGCCTTTGCCGGCGCCGCCATTCCTCGGCCATGATGGTGGCCGAGGGTGGGCGAAAGCTTAACCGATACATGCTGTTCTGCTTGGCAAGGGGAGGCGCTCTCCCTATGTTAGGCCCAAGCTTCTCCATCATCGCGGGTCCGTATGCGGGCCCCAACGGGACAATAGATGAATCCGAATTATCGCAACCTCGCGCTCTGGGCGATCATAGCCGTCCTGCTCATCGCCCTGTTCAATCTGTTCCAGACGCCTCAGACGCGCGGTGCCACGACGGATATCGCCTATTCGCAGTTCCTGCAGGATGTCGCTTCCGGCCGGGTCAAGAGCGTGACCATCGCCGGCGCCCGCATCTTCGGCAATTACACGGACAACGCCAACGGCTTCCAGACCTATTCGCCAGGCGACCCGTCGCTGGTCTCCAGGCTGCAGGACAAGAACGTCACCATCACCGCCAAGCCTGAGACCGACGGCTCCAATTCGCTGTTCGGATACTTGATCTCGTGGCTGCCGATGATCCTGATCCTCGGCGTGTGGATATTCTTCATGCGCCAGATGCAGTCCGGCTCCGGTCGCGCCATGGGCTTCGGCAAGTCGAAGGCCAAGCTGCTCACCGAGGCGCATGGCCGCGTCACCTTCCAGGACGTCGCCGGCGTCGACGAGGCCAAGGAAGACCTCGAGGAGATCGTCGAGTTCCTGCGCGATCCGCAGAAGTTCCAGCGCCTCGGCGGCAAGATCCCGCGCGGCGTGCTCCTGGTCGGTCCGCCCGGCACCGGCAAGACGCTGCTCGCCCGCTCGGTCGCGGGTGAGGCCAACGTGCCGTTCTTCACCATCTCCGGCTCGGACTTCGTCGAGATGTTCGTCGGCGTCGGCGCGAGCCGCGTGCGCGACATGTTCGACCAGGCCAAGAAGAACGCGCCCTGCATCATCTTCATCGACGAAATCGACGCGGTCGGCCGCCATCGCGGCGCCGGCCTCGGCGGCGGCAATGACGAGCGCGAGCAGACGCTGAACCAGCTGCTGGTCGAGATGGACGGTTTCGAGTCCAACGAGTCGATCATCCTGATCGCCGCCACCAACCGGCCCGACGTGCTCGACCCGGCGCTGCTCAGGCCCGGCCGTTTCGACCGCCAGGTCGTGGTGCCGAACCCCGACATCGTCGGCCGCGAGAAGATCCTCAAGGTGCATGTGCGCAACGTGCCGCTGGCGCCCAATGTCGACCTCAAGGTCATCGCGCGCGGCACGCCAGGCTTCTCCGGCGCCGACCTGATGAACCTGGTCAACGAATCCGCGCTGATGGCGGCGCGCCGCAACAAGCGGCTCGTCACCATGGCCGAGTTCGAGGACGCCAAGGACAAGATCATGATGGGCGCCGAGCGCCGCTCGTCGGCGATGACGCAGGCCGAGAAGGAGCTGACCGCCTATCACGAGGCCGGCCACGCCATCCTGGCGCTCAACGTGCCGACGGCCGATCCGCTGCACAAGGCGACCATCATCCCGCGCGGCCGCGCGCTCGGCATGGTCATGCAGTTGCCCGAAGGCGACCGCTATTCGATGAGCTACAAATACATGATCTCCAGGCTGGCGATCATGATGGGCGGCCGCGTCGCCGAGGAATTCAAGTTCGGCAAGGAGAACATCACGTCGGGCGCCTCCTCCGACATCGAGCAGGCGACCAAGCTGGCGCGGGCCATGGTCACGCGCTGGGGCTTCTCCGACAAGCTCGGCCATGTCGCCTATGGCGACAACCAGGAAGAAGTCTTCCTCGGCCATTCGGTGGCGCGCCAGCAGAACATCTCGGAAGAGACGGCGCAGATCATCGACGCCGAGGTGCGGCGGCTGATCGACGACGCCTATTCGACCGCGAAGTCGGTGCTGACCAAGAAGAAGAAGGACTGGATCGCGCTTGCCGAAGGGCTGCTCGAATACGAGACGCTGTCGGGCGACGAGATCAAGCAGCTGATCGCCGGGCACAAGCCCGCCAGAGATCTCGGCGACGACACGCCGCCCAGCCGCGGCTCGGCCGTGCCGAAGGCCGGCACGGGCGGCCGCCGCAAGAAGGGCCCCGAGCCCGAAGGCGGCATGGAGCCGCAGCCGTCAAGCTGAGGGTTTGCCTAGAGACAAGGAAACGCCGCGGGTGACCGCGGCGTTTTTTGTTTGGGAGGTTGGTGATTGGCGAAAGCCGGTGTGGCGGCCAATCTCCCCCCTCGTGGGGGAGATGCCCGGCAGGGCAGAGAGGGGCGCTGTCCCTCCGGCGTGTCTATCGTGACCTCGCGCGGGCGCGTCGCTTGGACAGCAAGCAATCCCAGGCTTTCGCCGAGCAATCTTTCCACCTTTTTGCGGAAGCGGCCCCATACGGACGCAAGGCCGCGTTCCTTCGCGCCCCCCTCTGTCCTGCCGGACATCTCCCCCACAAGGGGGGAGATTGGCAGCGTCGGCGGCCGCGCTCCCCTATCGAGCTACAACAAAAAGCCCGCGCATCTCGCGATGCGCGGGCTTTTTGTCTGAAAGAGGCTAAGCGGTTCAGCTCTTCAGCCTGGCATTGCAGAGGCTGTAATAACCGCCGCTCTTCTGGATCCAGCGAAGGCCGTTCAACGTACCCGCCTCCTTGTTGTCGTGGTAACCCTGCAGGCAGGTCTTCATCCGGGCCTTCGCGGGCTTTTCGGTCTTGAACTCGGCGGCGAGGGTGGTCGGGAATGTCACGCCGGCCGGCGCTACAGTGGGGGCGACCGCCGCGCTGGTTTCCGTTTTCTGCTGCCCAGCGGATGTGACCGGATCCGCGCTGACACTCTCCGCGGCGGACGTCGCGCACTTCTCCTTGCGGAAAGCGGCCCAGTCCATGCCGTTCAGAGTGCCATCTTCCTTGGCCGCTCGATAGGTTTCGCCGCATTCCTTCATCGTCAATGCGCTTGCAGGTGAGGCGCTCCAAGCGACCAGTGCCGTCACAGCCAACGCCGCCAATTTCAAATTGAACATTGAGACCCTCCCGATTGATAATAGCTTGATGTCTTTTTGTATACTGTTTGTTCCCTGTATGTTCAATAGGAATCTTTGCAAACTACCGACAGGCCTGGCGGTGGCAATGTGGGCGGATCGATGATGCCGGCAGTGACCGTCATATTCAGATGCGAGCAAGGCTGCTGGCGTCTCGCCCACAACAAAAGGCCCGCGCATCTTGCGATGCGCGGGCCTTTTCTCTTCGAATAGTTAGGCGATCAGCTCTTCAGCTTGGCGTTGCAGAGGCTATAGAAGCCGCCGCCTTTCTGGATCCACTTGAGACCGTTCAGCGTGTTGGCATCCTTGTTGGCATAGTACTGCTCGAGGCAGGTATGCATGCGGCCCTTGGCCGGGGTTTCGTTGGCGAATTTCGGCGAAATCGCCTTCGGGAAGCTCACGCCCTTCGGCGCCGCCACGCTCGGCTTTGCCGGCTCGCTGGTGTAGGTGGCTTCCGTTGGAGCCGGCACGGTGTCGTCGTCGGCAGCATTGGCGCCGCACTCGGCCTTGCGGAAGTCGTTCCACTTCATGCCGTTCAGCTTGTTGGCGGTCTTCGCGGCCTGGTACTTGGTGCTGCATTCGGCCATGGTCAGGCCCTTGCCGCCATCGGCAGCGGCGGTCGAGGTCTTGGTCGTGGCGGCCGGGGCGGCGGCGGCCGCGGCGGTTGCGCCAGGACCGCACTCGGCCTTGCGGAAGTCGTTCCACTTCATGCCGTTGAGCGTGCCGGCGGATTTTGCAGCCTGGTACTTGGCGCTGCACTCCTTGGAGCTCAGACCCTTGGCCGTGTCGTCGGCAGCGGCGGCCGTCTTTGCCTTCTTGGTCGTCTTGGTGTCGGCCGCCTTCGTATCGGTCGCCGCCTTGGTGTCGGTCGCTGCGGAAGCATCGCTGCCGCACTGCGCCTTGCGGAACTGGTTCCAGGTTTGGCCGGCGAGCGTTCCAGCATCCTTGGCCGCGTTATACTTGGTGCTGCACTCGGCCATGGTCAGCGCGCTGGCCGGCGCCGCCATGAACAAGGTTGCGACGGCGAGACCCGTCAAAGCTGCAAGTCTATGAATAAGCATGGCGTTTTCTCCCTTGCTGCCGCCAATAGGTGTCCCTATGCCAAATCAATAGCTCTCAATGTCCGGTTGCGCCAGATGCTTCCGGCGCGAGGCCCGTCACAAAGTGTGTTGCTCCCGATAAGGTGATGAATTGCTTGCAGGGTCGCCGCCGTCCAAGGTTTGCCGGTGGACAAGGCGCCGAAAAGGCTTGCGCGGGCAGGTGTAGCGCCGCCAAGTCGAAGGTGGTGGTAGGCTGTCGAATCACTTGCACCGCCTGCGACAATGATTTTCTAAGGATTGGTAATATATAATCACGAAATTTGATGATCGGATGCGGCCCAATTGTGGCAATACGGGCCGCTGAAAACCGACGGGGACTGTAAGGCACATGGCAGGTCAATATTTCGGCACGGACGGTATTCGCGGACGCGCCAACAAATTTCCGATGACGGCCGAGGTCGCAATGCGCGTCGGCATGGCCGCCGGACTTTCGTTCCAGCGCGGCAATCATCGTCACCGCGTCGTGCTCGGCAAGGACACGCGGCTTTCCGGCTACATGATCGAGAACGCCATGGTGGCCGGCCTGTGCGCCGCCGGCATGGATGTCTTCCTGCTCGGCCCGATCCCGACGCCCGCCGTCGCCATGCTGGTGCGCTCGCTGCGCGCCGACATCGGCGTGATGATCTCGGCCTCGCACAATCCTTATTACGACAACGGCATCAAGCTGTTCGGTCCCGACGGCTACAAGCTTTCCGACGAGATCGAGGAGCGCATCGAGAGCATGCTCGACAAGGACATCGAGCTGGCGCTCGCCGATTCCGACGGGCTCGGCCGCGCCAAGCGCGTCGACGGCGTGCATGACCGCTATATCGAATTCGCCAAGCGCACGCTGCCGCGCTCGATGTCGCTTTCGGGCCTGAGGATCGTCGTCGACTGCGCGAACGGCGCGTCCTACAAGGTGGCGCCCGAAGCGCTGTGGGAACTCGGCGCCGAGGTGGTGGCGATCAATGTCGAGCCGAACGGCTTCAACATCAACAAGGAGTGCGGCTCGACCCATCCGGCCGGCCTGCAGAAGAAGGTGCACGAGGTGCGCGCCGACATCGGCATCGCGCTCGACGGCGATGCCGACCGTGTCGTCATCGTCGATGAGAACGGAGCGATCGTCGACGGCGACCAGATCATGGCGCTGATCGCCGAATCCTGGCACCAGAGCGGGCGGCTGGCCGGCGGCGGCGTCGTCTCCACGGTGATGTCCAATCTCGGCCTGGAACGTTTCCTCGGCGACATGAAGCTGCAGCTCCATCGCACCAAGGTCGGCGACCGCTATGTGGTCGAGCATATGCGCGCGCATGGCTTGAATGTCGGCGGCGAGCAGTCGGGCCACATCGTGCTTTCCGATTTCTCGACCACCGGCGATGGCCTGGTGTCGGCCTTGCAGGTGCTGGCCTGCATCAAGCGGCAGAACCGCCCGGTCAGCGAATTGTCGAAGAAGTTCGAGCCGGTGCCGCAGCTTCTGAAGAATGTCCGCATCTCCGGCGGCAAGCCGCTGGAGGAAGCGCCGGTCAAGGCGGCGATCGAGGAAGGACGCAACCGGCTCGGCACGTCCGGCCGACTCGTCATCCGGCCCTCCGGCACCGAGCCGCTCATCCGCGTCATGGCCGAGGGCGACGATCCGCAACTGGTCGAAGCAGTCGTCAACGACATCGTCGGCATTCTGCAGGAAACCCGCAGCGCCGCCTGAACCCGGCCGTCGGGTTACGCGATGTCTTCAAGCCCGCCGCAAGGCGGGTTCAGACTGCTGACAAACCCCGTCGAATTTCGGCGGGGTTTTGTTTTATGTGATTGAAGCGTTTGAGAAGTTCGTGTCAGGAGATTTTGACAGGAGGCGCCGAGCCCTCATGCGAGGCTTGGTTTTGG
>NZ_RZTO01001509.1:0-479 GCF_003997225.1 Mesorhizobium sp. M2C.T.Ca.TU.002.02.1.1 | reverse complement strand
CGGCCGCATTCTCCACTTGCTCGGGCGTGCCGCCCATCACCGCGCAAAGTCCGGCGGCCGCCATTGCCGAAGCTGAACCCACTTCGCCCTGGCAGCCGACTTCGGCGCCCGAGATCGAAGCGTTCGATTTGATGATCCCGCCGACTGCGGCGGCGGTCAACAGGAAGTCGCGTATGCTCGGCTGGTCCGCCTCGGGATGGAAATGCAGCCAGTAGCGCAGCACCGCCGGCAACGTGCCGGCGGCGCCATTGGTGGGCGCGGTCACCACGCGCCCGCCGGCGGCATTCTCCTCGTTGACCGCCATCGCGTAGATCGACAGCCAGTCATTGGCGAGCAAGGGATTGGGCCGGTTCTGCTGCCACTGTTCCTGCAGCTTGTCGTGCAGTTGCCGCGCGCGGCGGCGCACCTTCAGCCCGCCCGGCATGATGCCGTCCTGCGACAGGCCGCGATCGATGCAACCTTTCATCGCGCTCCAGATC
>NZ_RZTO01001508.1:0-481 GCF_003997225.1 Mesorhizobium sp. M2C.T.Ca.TU.002.02.1.1 | reverse complement strand
GTGCTCCTGCGTCCAAGCGTTTGCGATCCATCGCGGCAGTGCACCTTGGACAGCCAGACGGTCGGCGGCGGTGTCAAGCGCCACACCCACTTGGTCTAAGACCCAATTGCCCCGGCGCGCAACATATTCTGCCCACGTCAGAGGGTGCGCCTCGACCTCAAGGGCAGTCGATCTAAGGGCGGTGGCTGCAAGAACCGCTTTGGACATACCAATCTCCGCCTGGCCAGCCAATGCGTAGCGCTGCAGGTTTGAGAGTTCGATCGCTTCGTGATCGATTACATGCAGACGACCTTTGAGATCGGGTTGTCTCGCTAGCGCCCAAAGCGAGCCATGGCCTATCGCACCGAGCCCAACGAGGTGGGTTTCGCCAAGGTCGACTGGGAAGTCGATCGGGCCAGGCTCTCCGGCTTTGGTCTTGTCGTAGCTGCATAGCGAGAGGTCGATGGTTTCGTCCAACTCGGCGCCGGTCAACTGGGCAGCG
>NZ_RZTO01001507.1:0-481 GCF_003997225.1 Mesorhizobium sp. M2C.T.Ca.TU.002.02.1.1 | reverse complement strand
GGTCGGGCCCTCCTGCTGGAAACCTGAGGACAGGATGCGCTCGCCCGAGCCGTCGGTCTTCATGACGCCGATCTGGAATTCGCCGCCGCTCTGCTTGGTGAAGGCGATGAGGTCGCCGCGCGGCGACCAGACCGGTGTCGAATAGACGCCGTCGCCGAAGGAGATGCGGTGCGGGTTGGAGCCGTCCGCGCCCATGACGTAGATCTGCGAGCGCCCGCTGCCGCCGCCACGGTCGGAGGTGAAGACGATCTGCGAGCCGTCCGGCGAATAGGAGGGCGAGGTGTCGATGGCGGTCGAGTCGGTCAGCCGCGTCGTCGAGCGGCTCCTCAAATCCATGGCGAAGATGTTGGAGTTGCCGTCGTCGCGCAGCAGGCTCATGATCACCTTCTGCCCGTCGGGCGAAAAGCGCGGCGCGAACGTCATGCCCGGGAAGTTGCCGACCAGCTCGCGCTGTCCGGTCTCGATCTGCAGGAGATAGACC
>NZ_RZTO01001506.1:0-485 GCF_003997225.1 Mesorhizobium sp. M2C.T.Ca.TU.002.02.1.1 | reverse complement strand
CTCATGAACAGATTGTCGAAGGCGGCGCGCCATTGCTCGATGGTGATCTCGTCGAAGGGCGCGGTGGGCGGGCCGCCGGTGTTGACCACCACGATGTCCGGCGCGCCGAGCGTCGCCTTGGCCCGCTCGACCAGCTCCGTCGCAGCGCCCGGCTTCGCGAGGTCGCAGACGAGCGCCGTCGCGCCGATCTCGCGGGCGGTCTGCTCCAGCGCCGCGGCGGTGCGGGCGCAGATCGCCACGCGCGCGCCCTCGTCCAGCAACTCCTTGGCCACGGCGCGGCCTAATCCTTTGGAAGCGCCCAGCACGAGCGCGTTCCTGCCCTTCAATCCAAGATCCATCCGTTCTCTCCGATGATGCGGCGGCTCAGGCGCCGCTGACCTCGACGCTGCCAAGACCGGCAATGTCGAACCGATAGGAAAAAGCCTTGTCGGGGAAGCGCGTGCGCACGATGCTGCCCGTCATGACGACGTCGCCCGCCTTCATGC
>NZ_RZTO01001505.1:0-395 GCF_003997225.1 Mesorhizobium sp. M2C.T.Ca.TU.002.02.1.1 | reverse complement strand
GCGCCGAGAATTGATGTTGGCGATGCGGCTTCATGCCTGAGGACATAATATCCGGCGACGGGAATGTTCCCGTCGACATCGACATATCGATTGAGGCGGGCAACTGGCCCGACGAGGCAAGCCTGACGCGGCTGGTCGATCGGGCCGTTAAGGCGGCTTTTGCCGAAATCGGCGTGGCGGGCCGTTCCGAACTCAGTCTCGTTTTTTCCGACGACGCCCATATCCAGGTTCTCAACGCCGGCTGGCGCGGCAAGGACAAACCGACCAACGTCTTGTCTTTCCCGGCTTTTCCGTTTGCGCAGGGCGGTCCGTTGCCGCCGATGCTGGGCGACATCGTGCTGGCCGCCGAAACGGTCGCCCATGAAGCGGTACTGGAAGACAAGCCTGTCGAGAAC
>NZ_RZTO01001504.1:0-486 GCF_003997225.1 Mesorhizobium sp. M2C.T.Ca.TU.002.02.1.1 | reverse complement strand
CCGCGAAGGTGACCGTCGCCGGCATGCGCTCGCCAGCGTCGTGAAGGGCTATCGACAGGGCGTTGGCCAGGGGCGCCGTCAAGGCGAGCCCCGCGACCAGCACGATCAGGCTTTGCGGCAGGACGGCGAAGATCGCCACCAGCGAGGCGCCGAAGATGGCGAAGATGAGATAGGCGAGCGCGTAGAACGGCCCGGTTTTCCAGCGTTCGGCCGGGTCGGGATGAACGTCGGGGCCGGTGCAGAGTGCGGCCGAGATGGCCGCAAGATTGGTGGTGGCGGCGCCGAACGGCGCCGAGAGCAGCGAAAACAGACCGGTGACGCCGATCAGCGGACCGGGCTCCGGATGGTAGCCCGCGGCGCGCAGCACCGCGAGGCCGGAAAGGTTATGGGAGGCCATGGTGACCAGATAGAGCGGCAAGGCGAGGCCAATGGTCGCCGATGCAGTGAATTGCGGCGCGATGAACGTCAATGTCGACAGTTCCGGCA
>NZ_RZTO01001503.1:0-489 GCF_003997225.1 Mesorhizobium sp. M2C.T.Ca.TU.002.02.1.1 | reverse complement strand
CCTTCATCACCGATCGTTGCGACATCCCTTCGATCCGCCGGATTTGCGAGGAGACCGAGGTTCGGCTTCTCGAGACCGCGCTCGAATAGGCGCGCATCACGGCCGCCTCACGCAGCCGTGATATTTCGTTTGACATTCGGTTTGAGTTCGAAATAATTCCGCCACGGTTTCGTAAAACACAAAAATGGTGCAATGCGAAATCGTTGGAGGACTCCTTGGACGCAATTCCGATCCATGACATTTTCGTCATCGGCGGCGGCATCAATGGCTGCGGCATCGCCCGCGACGCCGTTGGCCGCGGATTTTCAGTTTACCTCGCCGAAATGAACGATCTGGCGAGCGGGACGTCCTCCGGCTCGACCAAGCTCATCCATGGCGGCCTTCGCTACCTTGAATTCTACGAGTTCCGGCTGGTGCGCGAAGCGCTGATGGAGCGCGAGGTCCTGTGGAAGAACGCGCCGCACATCATCTGGCCGATGCGCTTCGTGC
>NZ_RZTO01001502.1:0-491 GCF_003997225.1 Mesorhizobium sp. M2C.T.Ca.TU.002.02.1.1 | reverse complement strand
CTGGCTCGGCGCTTTGGGTGCGGGCACTATCCTGGCTTACGCGCTGTGGAACCACCGCCGGCTCGATGCTTTCCTGGCCGGCGAAAACGCCGCCGAAAGCCTGGGCGTGCCGGTGGCGCGGATGCGAAGGATGACCTTTCTCGTCGCCGCCTTCTCGACGGCGATCCTGGTCTCGGTCGCCGGCGTCATCGGCTTCGTCGGGCTGATGATCCCGCATCTGTCGCGGCCGCTGGCGGGCCCCTTGCACCTGCGCCTGGTTGCCAGCTGCGCCGTGTTCGGCGCGGTGCTGTTGCTGGCCAGCGACCTTCTGGCCCGAACGCTGCTGCCGCCGCAGGAACTGCCGATCGGCATCATCACCAGCTCGGTCGGCGCGTTCTTCGTCGTCACCATGCTGATCCGCAACCGGCTTTAAGCGTGGCCTCGGTCAGGGTCGCGATTACTCTCCCGAAATGCCCAGTTGCACCTGTTGCTTTGGGCGCTTCGACTGGAAC
>NZ_RZTO01001501.1:0-493 GCF_003997225.1 Mesorhizobium sp. M2C.T.Ca.TU.002.02.1.1 | reverse complement strand
CGCCAGCGCCACGCGCTGGCGCTGGCCGCCGGAAAGCTGGTGCGGCTTGCGTCCGCCAAGCTTGCCGAGCTGCACGAGGTCGAGCGCGCGCTGCACTTCGGTGGCGATCGTCGCCTTCGCCTCGCCGCGCACCGAGAGGCCGAAGGCGACATTGTCGGCGACGCTCATATTGGGGAACAGCGCATAGTTCTGGAAAACCATGCCGATGCGGCGCTTTTCGACCGGCACGCGCTCGACGCTCTCGCCGCCGATGGCGATGCGGCCGGCATCAGGAAAATCGAAACCGGCGATCTGCCTGAGCAGAGTCGTCTTGCCGCTGCCCGACGGCCCGAGCAGCGCGTAGAAGCCGCCATCGGCGAAATCGATCGAGACATCGTCCAGCGCCTTGTGCGCGCCGAAACTGCGGGAGACGTTCGCGACCTGGACGCCTGCCATTATTTCTCTCCGCCGAATTTGAAGAAACGCGCCGTGAGCAGCATCAGCGCCATCGACA
>NZ_RZTO01001500.1:0-495 GCF_003997225.1 Mesorhizobium sp. M2C.T.Ca.TU.002.02.1.1 | reverse complement strand
GCCAGCGACCACCCGAAACCAGAGGGGCCGAAGGCATCCATGCCGATGCCGATCGCCTGCGGGCCCAGCACCATGCCGACGCCATAGCAAAGCACGAAAGCCGCATTGGCGGACGCCAGTTCATGGCCGGAAAGCTGAGAGCCGAGATGGGCCAGGCCGATCGTGTACATGGCGGCGACGACGCCGCCCCAGACGAACAGAAGGGCCGCCATCAGATGCCAGTTCTGCGCGAAGAACGGCATGAAGACGGTGCCGACGAGGCCGACCGTGGCGCAGGCCAGAAGCAGATGGCGGCGGTCCGAGACTCGATCGCTGATCATGCCGATCGGGATCTGCAGAAGCACGTTGCCGAGCCCGATCATGGTCAGCAGAAGCGCTGCGTCGGCCTCCGAATAGCCGATCCGGCTGCCATAGACGGGGAACAGCGAGAAACCGCCGGTCTCGACCGCGCCGAAGACAAGCACGGCGAAGGTCGCGGTCGGCACCAGCCAGATG
>NZ_RZTO01000014.1:0-21497 GCF_003997225.1 Mesorhizobium sp. M2C.T.Ca.TU.002.02.1.1 | reverse complement strand
GAGTGGCAGCGTCTTGAAAGCGCGCTTGCCGCCTGGGCCTCACGGCGCGAGGATGGGCCGAAGGAGATCGAAAGATGATCCACGTCTGTTCGCTGTCGAAGGTCGACGAAACGGTGGCAAGGACCGGTGCGCAGCGCTTGCTGTCGCTGCTTGCAGCTGGCACCGAGGTGGTCCGCCCGGCTTCGATCCCGGCGGAAAACCACCTGCATCTCGTCATGCACGACATCGCCGTCGCGCAGGAAGGCATGACGATGCCGGGCGAGGAGCATGTGCGGGCCTTGCTCGACTTCGCCTATCGCTGGGACCGGGCAAAGCCGATGGTGGTGCATTGCTATGCCGGCGTCAGCCGCTCGACCGCGTCGGCCTACATCATCGCGACGGCACTTTCGCCAAAGCGCGACGAGATGGAACTCGCCAAGACGCTGCGCTTTCTCTCGCCGACGGCGACACCCAATCCGCGGCTGATCGCCGTCGCCGACATGCTGCTTCAGCGTGACGGCCGCATGATTACGGCGATCGAGGCGATCGGGCGTGGCGCTGATGCTTTCGAAGGCATTCCCTTTGAACTGGGGATTGAGGCCTAGGTCAACGCGAACACGCCGCTACGACAGCCAGTCGGCAAGCTTCGCCTTACGCACATCCCTGACCAGGTTGATAAAACCGTCGGCCTGCATTTCCGCCGTCAGGCGGCCCTTCTCGGCCGTAGCGATGGAGGCGTCGCCGACCACGCCGTTCGGATTGAGGTCGCTGGCGATCCAGGCGAAGGCGTGCGTTCCGGTGTGGCGCAGCAGGCCGAATTCCTTTTCGGCGCGGCCGACATTGGAGACGAAATTGTCCGCCTTGCTCATGTCGACGAGGTCGGGCCGGAAGTGCAGCATCAGCGAGGTCTCGACGTCGCCGCCATGGATGCCGTGACGGTCCTCGAGCTCGGTATACATGCCGGCCGGGCGGCCGAAACGCTGCCAGCTCGTCTTCACCGACAGCATTTTGGCGCGCACGCGCAATTCGCGCGAAATGATGCCCATGATCTCTTCATTGCCGCCATGCGAATTGACGATGATCAGCTTTCTCACCCCGGCGCGGGCGACCGACAGGCCGAGTTCCGTCCAGGCGTCGACCAAGGTGGTGGCGGGCAAGGTGAGCGTTCCCGGCGCATGCAGGTGCTCGTTCGACTTGCCGACCGCCTGCACCGGCAGGATGCGGATGTCGAGGTCGTCGGGCAGGCGCGCGATCACCGTCTCCAGCATGCCCATCATGATCGAGGTGTCGGTCGATACAGGCAGATGCGGGCCATGCTGCTCGATCGCCGCAACCGGCAGCACGGCGATGGTCGCCTCGGCGTCGATCGAGGCGTATTCGGTCGTCCGGTAGTCACCCCACCACACGCGTTTTGTCGTCACTTTTCGTCTCCCGAAGGTCTGATTGGGATGATCTAAAGCGCCTCGCGGTTGCGGGCAACCATCAGCCGGCGGCAAGCACCTCGACCTCGACCTTGAACTCCGGGCGAGCGAAGCCGGAAACGATCATCAGTGTCGATGCCGGCGCGGGATCGGAAAAGAGCCGGTTGCGGACATCCATATAGGCCCGCAGGTGTTCGCGGCCGGTGACGAACGCGTTGATGCGCACGGTGTCGTTCAAGGTCAGCCCGGCCTCGCTGAGGATCGCGGCGATGTTCTTGAAGCAAAGCTCGGTCTGCGCCCCTGCATCGTCCGGCACGGTATCGTCGGGCCCGATGCCCAATTGGCCCGAGCACAGCACCAACCGTTTTCCAGCGGGTATTTCAACGCCGTGGCTGTAGCGGGCAAAGGGCGGCTTGATGGTCTTGGGCGCGAGGTATTTCAGCATGGCATTCTCCTGTGCGCCTTGAGACTAAGGCTCGATTCATGAAACCTTCAAGATGCGGTGCATGCCGCCAGGGCGATTATGGACAGGCGTCCAAAAAATGGGCACGATGCCTTTCGTACAGCATGACCCTTCCGGTCTCGGCAATGACTGCCGCGCAAGCGGGCGGCCCGGGTGGTGGCATGTGTCTTGCTTCTTGAACCAATGGTGTCGAGCCCAGCGCGTTGCGCGCCGGAGCCAAGAGAGGGTGAGTTTATGATCGGAAACAGGAAGATCCTGGCGGGCTCGATCGCCTTGCTGGCGGCCGGCACGCTGAGCGCTGCCGCGAACGAGAAGGTTACGTTCGGCACCAACTGGCTGGCCGAGCCGGAACATGGCGGCTACTACCAGGCCGTCGCCGACGGCACCTATGCCGCCTGTGGCCTCGACGTCACCATCATGCAGGGCGGACCGCAGGTCAGCGGGCGGCCGATGCTGCTTGCCGGCAAGATCGATTTCTACATGGGCGGCAATCTGCTTTCGGCCTTCGATGCCGTGCAGCAGGGCATTCCGATGCGTGTCGTCGCTTCCGACTTCCAGAAGGATCCGCAGGTCATCATGTCCCATCCGGGAGAGGGACTCGACAAGTGGGAGGATCTCAAGAACGCCGACCAGTACATCATGGGTGACGAAGGCGCGCAGACCTTCTTCCAATGGATGGTCACCGATCTCGGCTTCGACGCCGCTAAGCGCGTGCCCTATACGTTCAACCCGGCGCCCTTCATCGCCAACAAGAAGTCGATTCAGCAGGGCTATGTGACGTCCGAGCCGTTCGCGGTGCAGAAGCAGGGCGGCTTCACGCCGAACCAGTTCCTGCTCGCCGACTATGGCTGGGATACCTATTCGACCACCATCGAGGTGATGCAGGACACGATCGACAAGCGGCCGGAGGTGGTGCAGTGCTTCGTCGATGGTTCGGCCAAGGGCTGGTACAAATATCTCTACGGCGACAACAAGGCCGCCAACGAGATGATCAAGAAGGACAATCCGGACATGACGGATGAGCAGATCGCCTTCTCGATCGAGCAGATGAAGAAGTTCGGCGTGGTCGATTCGGGCGACTCCGAAAAGCTCGGCATCGGCACCATGAACGAAGCGCGCATCCAGAGTTTCTACGACAAGATGGTCAAGGCCAAGGTCGCGCAGCCGGGCATCGACATCAAGAAGGCCTATACGCTGGCCTTCATCAACAAGGGTGTCGGGCTGGAGCTGAAGAAGTAGGGCGGCCTGCCTGAGATGATCCAGGAGAAAGTGGCTGAGACGCGGGCGGCATCGGGCGAGGCCCCGATGCTGCTTGCGTTGCGCAATGTCGGCAAGGTCTTTTCCAACGGTGTGACGGCGCTGAGCAAGGTGGATCTCGCGATCCGCGAAGGCGATTTCCTCAGCCTGCTCGGTCCTTCCGGCTGCGGCAAGTCGACGGCGCTTCGGCTGATCGCGGGCCTGTCGACGCCGACCTCCGGCCAGCTCGACTGGCGCGGCTCGATCGACCGCTCGAACACCGGCTTCGTCTTCCAGGAACCGACGCTGCTGCCCTGGGCCAGCGTCTTCGACAATGTCTGGCTGCCGCTCAGGTTGAAGGGCGTGTCGCGCGCCAGGGCGGAGCCGGCCGTGCTGGAGATGCTGTCGCGCGTCCATCTCACCGGCTTCGAGAACGCCGTGCCGCGCGAGCTTTCCGGCGGCATGAAGATGCGCGTCTCGATCGCGCGGGCGATGGTGACGAAGCCGCGCATCCTTCTGATGGACGAGCCGTTCGCGGCGCTCGACGAGATCACCCGCTTCAAGCTCAACAACGACCTTCTGGAGCTGTGGCAGGACGAGCGCTTCACGGCGGTCTTCGTCACCCACAGCGTCTTCGAGAGCGTCTTCCTGTCCAGCCGCGTCGTCGTCATGGCCGCGCGCCCTGGCCGCGTCCATGGCGAGCTTGCCATCGACGCGCCCTATCCGCGCGACGAGGCGTTCCGCACCTCGCCCGACTATGCCGCGCTTTGCCGGCAGGCCTCGGACGCGCTGGTCGACGCTATCAACTCAACCGCCGGATCCCCTTATGACGGCCATTGACGACACCACGCTGAAGCTCGATCCGGAAGAGGCGCGCCGTGCCCGCCAGGAGCGGCTGGAGCGCATCGGCAAATGGGTGCTGCCGCTGGCGATCATGGTGCTGGCGATCGTGCTGTGGGACCGCATCTGCGTCTGGAACGAGATCCCGCAATATATCCTGCCGCGGCCGGGCGTGGTGCTGCAGACGCTGCACAACGACGCGGGCCTGCTCTTCTCCTCGCTGCTGGTGACGCTCAGGATCACCTTCCTCAGCTTGGCCCTCGCCGTCATCGGCGGCGTCGGGCTGGCGGTGCTGTTCGCGCAATCGAAATGGGTGGAGATGTCGTTCTTCCCCTTCGCCATCGTGCTGCAGGTGACGCCGATCGTCGCCATCTTCCCGCTGATCAACATCTATGTGAACAACCAGACCGTCAAACTGCTGCTCTGCGCCTGGATCGTCGCCTTCTTCCCGATCCTGTCCAACACCACGCTCGGGCTGAACTCGGTCGACCGGAACCTGCGCGACCTGTTCAAGCTCAACGGCGCGACGCGCTGGCAGCAATTGCGCTATCTGCGGCTGCCGGCGGCGATGCCCTATTTCCTCGGCGGATTGAAGATCGCCGGCGGCCTGTCGCTGATCGGCGCGGTGGTGGCGGAATTCGTCGCCGGCGCGCAGGGGCAGTCGTCGGGCCTTGCCTCGCGCATCATCGAGGCCGGCTACCGGCTCAACGCGCCGCGCCTGTTCGCGGCGCTGATCCTGATCTCGCTCACCGGCATCCTGATCTTCCTGGTGCTGTCGCTGGTGTCGCATCTCATCCTGCGCCGCTGGCACGAGAGCGCTCTGAAACAGGAGCATTAGGGTGGTTTGCGTGATTAAGAACGGTGATGGCCTGGTTGGGCCAGAGACACAGCGAACAGGCGTGCGGAGACATCGCGAACAGTTTTGCACCGCCGCATTCTTCGGTAACCGTAACGGCATGGATCCTCGGGTCTGCGCGTCCGCTTCGCTCCCGCTCCGCCCTAGGATGACGAAGGACAGGACGGCATATGCAAATCGCCGATGCTGGAGATTTGTAGGAGCCGCGGTATCCCAGACGTTTGCGATTGGTGGCGGCATCCTTTCTCTTCGTCATCCTAGGGCGGAGCGGGAGCGAAGCGGACGCGCAGACCCTAGGATCCATGCCGTTCCCCTTGAGCTTAGCGGCGGTGCAAAACTGTTCGCGATGTCTCCGCACGGCCGTTCGTCGTGTCTCCGATCCAGCCGACCCCTTCCGGGAACGGTGTTGCATAGAACAGCGGGGGGCAGGCCTTGATCCCAACCTCCGGTTCTTATCGACTGGCTAACGTTCGGCTTCACCGATCCCTCACGCCGGATCTTGCCGCTGCTTTCGACCAGGATGGGTTTGCACTAGCCGACATTACCGTCGCCGATGGCAAGATCGCCGATCTTGCCCCGCACGGCCGGGCAGTGGCGCAACCCGACGCGATCGACCTTGCCGGCCGGATCGTGCTGCCGTGTTTCGTCGACTGCCACACCCATATCGACAAGGGGCATATCTGGCCGCGGAAGCCCAACCCCGACGGCACCTTCATGGGCGCGCTCAACGCGACCGGCGCCGACCGCGCCGCGCGCTGGAGCGCCGAGGATGTCGCGCGCCGCATGGATTTCTCGCTGCGCTCGGCCTACGCGCACGGCACCAAGGCCCTGCGCACGCATCTCGACAGCGTGCCGCCGCAGGAGGAGATCTCCTGGCCTGTGTTCGAGACGATGCGGGAGAAATGGCGCGGGCGCATCGATTTGCAGGCGGCCTGCCTGCTCGGCATCGAGGGCGTGCGCGACAAGGCCTGGTTTGAGCGGCTGGCGAAGCGCGTCGCGGTGGCCAAGGGTGTGCTCGGCGTCGTCACCTATATGGTGCCCGATCTCGAGGAACTGCTCGACCAGGTGTTCGCGCAGGCGATCGAACACGGGCTCGACCTCGATTTCCATGCCGACGAGACCGACGACGTCGCGGCGATCTCGCTGAAAAAGATCGCCGAGGCGTCGCTGTGGAACAGTTTCGAGGGCAACATCCTGGTCGGCCATTGCTGTTCGCTGGCGCGCCAGCCGGACCTCGAGGTGCTCGACACGCTGGACAAGGTGGCGAAGGCGCGGCTCGCCGTGGTGTCGCTGCCGATGTGCAACCTCTATCTGCAGGACCGCCGCAACAACGGCACCACCCCGCGCTGGCGCGGCGTGACGCTGCTGCACGAGATGAAGGCGCGCGGCATCAAGGTGGCGGTCGCTTCCGACAACACGCGCGACCCGTTCTACGCCTATGGCGATCTCGACATGCTCGAAGTCTACCGCATGGCAACACGCATCCTGCATTTCGACCACCCCGTTGGCGACTGGCCTAGGGCGGTGGCGGCAACGCCGGCCGAGGTGATGCGGCTCGACGGCGCCGGCACGCTGGCCGCGGGCGGCAGCGCCGATTTCATCGTCTTCAAGGGACGGAACTGGACGGAATTGCTGTCGCGGCCCGAATCGGATCGCATCGTGGTGCGCGAGGGCAGGGCGATCGAACGCCAGCTGCCCGATTATGCCGAACTCGACGAATTGATGGTGGGATGATGGATATCGCAGCGCTGAAGCGCGATCTCGACGGGATCAAGGTCGACGACCATCCGGCCATCGTCCAGCAGAAGAGCCGCGACTTCTACTGGTACAGCCCGGTGCTGAAGGCGCAGCTCGATCACATCAAGGGCGACCTGATCGTCACGCCGAAGAACGAGGCCGAGGTCATCCGAGTGCTTGCCGCGTGCCACCGGCATGGCGTTCCGGTGACGCCGCGCGGCAGCGGCACCGGCAATTACGGGCAGGCGATGCCGCTGTCGGGCGGCGTGGTGCTGAACCTCGCCGAGATGAACGAAATCAAGACGATCGCCTCGGGACGGGTGGTGACTGGGCCGGGCGCAATCCTTGCCGACATCGACAAGGCGACGCGGGCGCATTCCGGACAGGAGCTCAGGCTCTCGCCCTCGACATACAACACCGCCTCGATAGGCGGCTTCATCGCCGGCGGTTCGGGCGGGGTCGGCTCGATCAATTTCGGCGGCCTGCGCGATTTCGGCAATGTGCTGCGGCTGCGCGTCGTGACCATGGAGGCCGAACCGAAGGCGATCGAGCTCACCGGCGAGGACCTGCATAAGGTCACGCATGCCTATGGCACCAACGGCATCATCACCGAGGTCGAGATGCCGCTGACCGCCGCCTATGAATGGGTCGACGTCATCGTCGGCTTCGATACTTTCATGGGCGCAGCCCGCTACGGCAACGCGCTGGCCTGCCAGGACGGCATCCTGACCAAGCTGATCACGCCGATCGCCGCACCCGTGCCGCAGCTCTATTTCAAGCGGCATCAGAAGTTCCTGCGCGAGGGACAGAGCATCTGCGTCGTCATGGTGGCGCGGCACGGGCTCGACGCCTTCCTTGCCTTCACCCGGCGCGCCGGCGGCGAGGTCATCTTCAACGCGGCAACCGCGACGGACGAGGACAAGAAGGGCCTGCCGCCTGCCTATGAGCTCGCCTGGAACCACACGACGCTGAGGGCGCTGCGCGTCGACCCGTCGATCACCTATCTGCAGTCGCTCTATCCGTTCCCCAACCAGCTGGCGCTGGTCGAGAAGATGGATGCGATGTTCCCGGGCGAGGTGTTCTCGCATCTGGAATTCGTGCGGCTCGACGGCAACATCACCTGCTTCGGCCTGCCGCTGGTCAAGTTCACCACCGAGGCGCGGCTGGACCAGATCATCCGCCTGCATGAGGAGAACGGCTGCCCGATCTTCAATCCACATCGCTACACGCTGGAAGAGGGCGGCATGAAGCAGACCGACGAGATCCAACTTGCCTTCAAGCGCGAGACCGATCCGCAAGGGCTGCTCAACCCCGGCAAGATGATCGCCTGGGAAAATCCGGACTACGATTATCGCTCCGGCCGGACGTTCCTGTTCAAGGGCCTGCAAAGGGCGAGTTGATGAACATCCTCGTGCTCTTCGCTCATCCGGTGGAGACCAGCTTCAACGCCGGCCTGCACAAGACGATCGTCGAGCGGCTCGCCGCGGCGGGCCATGCGGTCGACGACTGCGACCTTTATGCCGAGGATTTCGATCCGCGGCTGACGCGCGCCGAACGGCTCGGCTACCACGACCCGCGCGGGCCGAACGACGCGGTCGCCGGCTACGTGGAAAGGCTCCAGAGAGCCGAGGCGCTGGTGCTGTCATTTCCGGTCTGGAATTACGGCTATCCGGCGATCCTGAAAGGCTTCTTCGACCGCGTCTTCCTGCCCGGTGTGTCGTTCAAGCTGGTCGACGGCAAGGTGCGGCCGACGCTGCACAACATCCGCAAGATGGCGGCCGTCACCACCTATGGCGGCAGCCGTTTTCGCGCCATGCTGATGGGCGACCCGCCGCGCAAGATCGTCAAGCGCATGCTGCGGGCCACCATCAAACCCGGTGCTCCCGTTTCCTATCTCGCGCACTATTCGATGAACCTGTCGACTGACGAGACGCGCAGCTCCTTCATGACGAAGGTCGCGGCCACAATGGACGCCTTCTAATGCGCGTGCTGGTGGTCTATTGCCATCCGGTGCCGGAAAGCTATTGCGCGGCGATCCGCGACACGGCGGTGGAGGTGCTGAGGGGGCGAGGCTGGGACGTGCGCCTGCTCGACCTCTATGCCGAGAATTTCGATCCGGTGATGAGCTGCGAGGAGCGGCGCTTCTACAACGACCGGGCGCCGCACGATCCGGCGCTCAAGCCGCATTTCGAGCACCTGCAATGGGCCGAGGCGATCCTGTTCATCTATCCGACCTGGTGGTACGGCCTGCCGGCGATGCTGAAGGGCTGGTTCGACCGGGTCTGGGCGACCGACATCGCCTTCAAACTGCCCGCCGGCAAGGGGCGGATCACGTCGCTGATGCGGCATGTCACCAGGGTCGGCGTCATCACCACCTGCGGCGCGCCGACCTGGTGGAGTGTCGTCGTCGGCCAGCCAGGCCGTAAGACGATCTTGCGCGGCATGCGGGCGCTGTGCGCCACGCGCTGCAAGACGTTTTTTCTGGCGCATTATCTGATGGATTCGTCCACGCCGAGGAGCAGGGCGGCGTTTCTGGTGAAGGTAAGGGCGAGGCTGGAGCGGTTTTGAGGGCCAGTTTTCCCTTCTCCCACAAGGGGAGAAGGGGAAGCGCTACATCTTCACCCGCTCCGCCTTCGGATCATACATCGGCCTCAGCGACGCTTCGGCTGCAAATCGCTCGCCGGCAATCTCGACCTCGTAGGATGAGCCCAGCACATCCGCCTCGCTCTGGCCCTCACAGGGCACGTAACCCAGGCCGATCGCGCCGCCGAGGTGGTGGCCGTAATTGCCTGAGGTGATCGGGCCGACAATCCGGCCGTCGCGCAGGATCGCTTCGTTGTGGAAGAGCAGGGGCTGAGGGTCCTTCAGGCGGAACTGCACCAGCCGGCGCGACAGGCCGGCTTCCTTTTTCCTGAGCACCGCGTCGCGGCCGATGAACCCGGCTTTGCTCGTCTTCACCGCGAAGCCCAGGCCGGCCTCCAGCACATTGTCCTCATCGGTGATGTCGTGGCCGAAATGGCGGAAGGCCTTTTCGATGCGGCAGGAATCGAGCGTATGCAGGCCGCAAAGCTTCAGGTCGACATCGGCGCCGGCTTCGGCAATCGCCTCGAAGACATGGGCCGCCTGCTCGGTCGAGACGTAGAGTTCCCAGCCGAGCTCGCCGACATAGGTGACGCGATGGGCGCGGGCGAGCCCCATGCCGATCTCGATCTCCTGGAACGTGCCGAACGGATTGGCCTCGTTGGAAAAATCGTTCGGGCTGACCTTCTGGATCAGGTTTCGCGCCTCCGGACCCATGACGCAGATCACGGCTTCGACGGCGGTGACGTCGGTGATGACGACGAACTCGTCGGCGACATGCTTGCGCAGCCAGGCGAGGTCGCGCTGCAGCGTGGCGCCCGGCACGACCAGGAAATAAGCGGTTTCCGAAAGCCGCGTCACGGTGAGGTCGCTCTCGATACCGCCGCGCTGGTTGAGCATCTGCGTGTAGACGATCTTGCCCGGCGCCACATCCATGTCGTTGGCGCAGAGCCGTTGCAGGAAGGCACAGGCATCGCGGCCCTCGACGCGGATCTTGCCGAAGGAGGTCATGTCGAACAGGCCGACGCCGTTGCGCACGGCGAGATGCTCGTCGCGCTGGTTGTCGAACCAGTTCTGCCGCTTCCAGGAATAGCGGTATTCGCGCTCCTGGCCTTCGCGGGCGAACCAGTTGGCGCGCTCCCAGCCCGCCACTTCGCCGAAGACGGCGCCGCGCGCCTTCAAATGCTCGTGCAGAGGCGATCGGCGCACGCCGCGCGAGGTCGCCATCTGGCGGTAGGGGAAATGATCGGCATAAAGCAGGCCGAGCGTCTCCGAGACGCGCTCCTTGAGGTAGCGGCGGTTCTTCTGGAACGGCTGGGCGCGGCGGATATCGACCTCCCAGAGATCGAACGGCGCCTCGCCATCGTTGATCCATTGCGCCAGCGCCATGCCGGCGCCGCCAGAAGAAACGATGCCGATCGAATTGTAGCCGGTCGCCATCCAGTAGCCGGAAAGCTCCGGCGCTTCACCGAGATAGTAGCGGTCGTCCGGCGTGAAACTCTCGGGGCCGTTGAAGAAGGTGTGTATGCCGGCGCTGCCCAACATCGGCATGCGGTTGACGCCCATTTCAAGGATCGGCTCGAAATGGTCCATGTCCTCGGGCAACTGGTCGAAGCAGAAATCCTCACGGATGCCGTCCATGCCCCAGGGTTTCGCCACCGGCTCGAAGGCGCCGAGCATCATCTTGCCGGCATCCTCCTTGTAGTAGGCGCACTCGTCCGGCACGCGCAGCACCGGCAGGCGCGACAGGCCAGGGATCGGCTCGGTGACGAGATAGAAATGCTCGCAGGCATGCAGCGGAATGGTGATGCCGTTCTGCCGGCCAAGCTCGCGCGCCCACATGCCGGCGCAGTTGACGACGATGTCGGTCTCGATCGTGCCTTGCTCCTCGCCCTGCGCCCAGGAGACGCCGGAGACGCGACCGTTCTTCGTGTGGATCTTGGTGACCTTGACGTTCTCGATGATCGTCGCACCGCGCTGGCGCGCGCCCTTGGCCAGCGCCATGGCGATGTTCGCCGGGTCGCATTGGCCATCGAGCGGCAGATGCACCGCGCCGACCACATCCGAGACGTTGAGATGCGGGTACATCTCCTTGACCTCGCGCGGCGAAATCTCGCGCACGTCGACATCGAAGGCGCGAGCCAGCGAGGCTTGCCGGTAGATCTCGTGCTTGCGCTCCTCGGTCAGCGCCACGGTGATCGAGCCGACCTGGCGCATGCCGGTGCCGACATCGGTCTCGGCCTCGAGCTTGACGTAGAGGTCGGCGGAGTATTTCGCCAGCCGCGTCATGTTCTGCGAGCCGCGCAGCTGGCCGATCAGGCCGGCCGCATGCCAGGTGGTGCCTGAGGTGAGCTGCTTGCGCTCGAGCAGCACGATGTCGATCCAGCCGAGCTTGGCCAGATGATAGGCGACCGAGCAGCCGGAGACGCCGCCGCCGATGATGACGGCGCGGGCCTTGCTGGGAATGGTCTTCGTCATGCGGCCTCGCGGCGATAGTTGGAAGCGAAGCGGCGCACGCGAAGCGCTGCTTCCTTGAGGATGGGTTCGGGCTGGCAGAGGCTGATGCGGATGTGCCCGGCGGCTGCCTCGCCGAAGCTCGAACCGGGCATGACGCCGACCTTTTCCTTGTCGAGCAGCGCCCAGGCGAATTTCTCGTCGTCGGGCTCGACGGCGGAGATGTCGAGCATGACATACATGCCGCCTTCGGAGCCGCGCACGGTGACTTCGTTGGCGCCGCGTATGGCATCGAGGAAGATCTTGCGTCGCGCGGCGTAGCGCTCGGCAATGTCCTTCACGCCATAGTGGTTCTCCAGAGCCTCGGCGCAGGCGATCGAGATGAAGGCCGGCAAGCCGTAGGTCGTGACGAGATTGAGGTCGATCATCAGGGCGATCATCGTCTTCGGCCCGGTCAGCCAGCCCATGCGCCAGCCGGTCATGCCGTGGCTTTTCGACATGGAGTTGATCACCAGCGTTCGCTCGGCCATGCCGGGCAGCGAGCGCGGCGAGATGTGCTCGCCGCCGCCAAGCGTCCAGTAGACCTCATCCGACAGCAGCCAGAGATCGTGCTGCTTGCAGATTCCGGCCAGCTCTTCGAGCCGTTCGCGCGAATAGACGGCGCCCGTCGGATTGTTCGGCGTGTTGATCAGGATGGCGCGGGTGTTGGGCTTGAGCGCGGCGCGGATCATGTCAGCGCGGGGTTGAAATCCATCTTCGGCCGGCGTCTCGACCACGGTGAAACTGGCGCCCGCGGCGCTGAAGGTGTTGGGGTAGGTGGCATAATAGGGCGCGACGACAATGGCATGGTCGCCCGGGTCGAGCACGCCCTGCACGGCGGCATAGAGCGCCCCCTGGCCGCCGGCCGTGGCGATGACCTCGTCGGGCTCCGTCAGGATGCCGGTGCAGGCGGTGGAGGCCGCCGCCATCGCCTCGCGCAGGCGCGGCAGGCCGGGGAGCGGCGTGTAGTGATGGTTGCTCTCGCGCACGGCGGTCACGCAGGCCTCGATCGTTTCCGACGGCGTGTCGAAATCGTGGTCGCCGACCGAGAGCACGATGATGTCCTCGCCGGCCTGTTTGCGGTTCCAGGCGGCGAAGTGGACTTCCCAGCCATCCTTGCCGGAAGGCACGATGGCGGTGATGCGCTTGGAGGGTTTCGGCATCAGGCTCTTAACCTCTCATTCTTCGGATCCCACAGCGGCTCGTCCTTCTGGACGACGGCTTTGAAGCGATCGCCAAAAATCTCCACCTCGATCGCCGTGCCCGGCTCCGTGAGATCGGCGCGCAGCATGCCGAGCGCGATCGATTTGCCGACACGGTGGCCCCAGCCGCCCGACGTGGTCTCGCCGACGATCCTGCCGTCATGCCAAAGCGTCGACATATAGGGCGCGTCGCAGTCGCCGGGATTTTCGACGACCAGCGTGACGAAGCGCTTCTTCACGCCCTGCTGCTTCTCATTGAGCAAAGCAGCCTTGCCGCGGAAATCGGGCTTGTCCCATTTGACGAAGCGCTCCAGTCCGCCCTGGAGGATCGAATAGTCGGTCGAAAGGTCGCCCTTCCAGGCGCGGTAGCCTTTTTCGAGGCGAAGCGAATCCAGCGCATACATGCCGAAGTGTTTCAGGCCATGTCTCACGCCGGCGGCCCAGACGGCCTCGAAGACGGTTGTGGTGTCTGTGACCCTGGTGTGGATCTCCCAGCCCAGCTCGCCGGCGAAGGAGACGCGCACCAGCTTCGCCCGGCGTCCGGCGATGATCGTGTCCTGATGCGTCAGCCAGGGCAGCGTCAGATCGGCGGCGCATATCTCGGCAAGGATGTCGCGCGAATTCGGGCCGGAGAGGATTTGCGTGGAATATTCTTCCGTATGATCGGTGAGCGTGAAACCCGCATCGGCCGGCATGCGCGACTTCAGCCATTCGAAGTCGTGCCACTGGGCGACAGCCGCCGTGATCAGCGTCATCCGGTCTTCGCCGTGGCACATGACCGACATTTCGGTGACGATGCGCCCCTTGTCGTCGGAAAAATAGACGAGGCCGATGCGGCCGGGCTTCGGCACGAGGCCGGTGACCTGCAGCGACAGCCAGTCGGCCGCGCCCGGGCCTTCGAGGCTGAAGCGCGAGAAGCCGGGCAGGTCGAGGATGCCGACGGCGTCGCGCACGGCAAGGCATTCCTCGCGCACCGCGCGTTGCCAAGGCCCGTCGCGGCGGAAAGTGAGCGTCGCTTCCTCGGAGGTATCGTCGCCGGGCTTCGCATACCAGGTGGCGCGCTCCCAGCCATTATAGGCGTCGAACTGGCCGCCCAGCGCCTTGATGCGCTCATGCAATGGCGACAGCTTGCGGTTGCGTCCCTCCGGCCAGGCATGACGCGGAAACTGGATGGTGTATTCGTTGCCGTAGATCTCCATGCCCTTGGCGACGCAATAATCCGGCGCCGAGGCGAAGCTGGTGAAGCGGCGCGGATCGCAGGACCACATGTCCCATTCGGTCTGGCCCTCGGTCACCCATTCGGCCAGCACCTTGCCGGCGCCGCCGCCTTGCGCGATGCCGAAGGTGAAGACGCAGGCCTCGAAGGCGTTCGGCACGCCGGGCATCGGCCCGATCAGGGGGTTGCCGTCCGGCGCATAAGGGATCGGTCCGTTGATCACCTTGGAGAGGCCGGCTGTGCCGAGGATCGGCACGCGGGCGACGGCGTCGGCGAGGTAATGCTCGAGACGGTCGAGGTCGTCGGGGAAAAGCTGGAAGGAAAAATCCTCCGGCATCGGATCGTTATGGGTTGCCCAATGCGCGCGGCAATTGCGCTCATAAGGGCCGAGATTCATGCCGCTCTTTTCCTGGCGCAGGTAGTAGGACGTGTCGACGTCGCGCAGCAGCGGCAGCTTGTGGCCCTGCTCCTTCGTCCAGGCGGCCAGTTCGGGGATTTCCTCGAACAATATGTACTGATGGCTCATCACCATCATCGGCACGTCGCGGCCGAACATTTTTCCGACCTCGCCGGCGCGGTAGCCGGCCGCGTTGATGACGATCTCGCAACGGATCTCGCCCTGCGGGGTGGCGACCACCCATTCGCCGCTCTCGCGACGCACGCCCGTGACCGGGCAGAAGCGGATGATCCTGGCGCCCATGTCGCGCGCGCCCTTGGCGAGCGCCTGGGTCAGCTGCGCCGGGTCGATGTCGCCGTCGCTCGGATCGTAGAGCGCGCCCTCCAGCTCATGCGTCTCGATGAAGGGATAGCGCCGCTTGATCTCGTCCAGTCCGACGACGTCGATGTCCATGCCCTGGTAGCGGCCCATGCCCTTGGCGCGCTGGAACTCCTGCATGCGCTCCTTCGTGTGCGCGAGCCGGAGCGAGCCGGTGACATGATAGTTCATCGGATAGTCGACCGCTTCGGCGAGCCCCCGGTAGAGCTCGGTCGAGTAGCGCTGCATGTTCATCAGCGACCAGGACGAAGAGAAGGTCGGCACATTGCCGGCGGCATGCCAGGTCGAGCCGGAGGTCAGCTCGTTCTTTTCCAGAAGCACGCAGTCGGTCCAGCCCGCCTTGCATAGATGATAGAGCGATGAGCAGCCGACGACACCGCCTCCGATGATCACCACGCGCGCCGTGGTCGGCAAACCGGCCATGTTCTCCTCCAAAGTTACTCAATATACCGGCGGCGAAACCACCCAGATGACGACGGCCGGCTCGACGCCAGGATTGCGCCAGCGGAACGGCTTGCCCTCGAAGCGGAACGAGTCGCCTTCGCCGAGACGATGCCAGACGCCGTCGATCTCGATCTCGAACGTGCCCGACGCGACATAGCCCGCTTCTTCCGTCGGACGGCGCGCTTCCGTCTTCAGCTCCGCGCCCGGCGCAAAGACCGAGCGCAGCATCTCGAAGCTACCGCCTAGGTCGGGCGACAAAAGCTCCTCCACCAGGCCGGATTCACTTGTGCCAAGCGAACGGCGGCTGCCGGCGCGCACGACCACGCCGCGCTCCTCTTCGACAGGTACGTCATGGCTGAAGAACAGGCTGATCGGGACATCGAAGAGGCTGGCGAATGCCCTGAGGTCGCTAAGCGAGGGGATAGAAAGACCACGCTCGACCTGGCTGACCCAACCGACCGAACGGCCCAGCTTCAGCGCAATTTCAGCGAGCGTCAGGCCGCGCGCCTTGCGGAGCGCACGGATGTCGCCGGCCAGCAGCCGGTCGCCATTGTCCTGCTCCGATTTGGTTGCGGTCGAGGTCAAAGGTTGCTCGTGAAAAAATCCGGATAAATTTCATGAAGCGGTAAATTCATGAAAAAATCAAGGGGATTTTCATAGGCCACAAGATTTGCTTGCGCGTTTTCGGTCGTTGATGCAAAGGCTCGCGCACGAGCGGCGAGTGGGGCGTCCGGTCGGGGACCAGTTTTAGCTTAGAGTCTGCGGATGGTCGTCAGGGAAAACCGTATTTGCGGTTTCCAGCCATGCGCAAAGGGACGGCCCATGCTTGAGAAGAACATCCGGATCGCATCGGAAGCGGTGATTGTCGACGAGGCGATCACCTCGCGCCGGTCGGTGCGCGCCTTCCTGCCCGACATGGTCGATGACGAGACGATCCGCGCGATCCTGGCGGTCGCCGCGCGTGCGCCGTCCGGCACCAACATGCAGCCCTGGCGCGTCTATGTGACCAAGGGCGAGGTCAAGCAGCGCATCAGCGACGCCATCCTCAACTCCGGCATCCGCGCCGAAAAGGCGGAGTGGGACGAGTACCGCTACTATCCCGACCAGTTCTTCGAACCGTATCTCACGCGTCGCCGCGCCAACGGCTTTGGGCTTTACGGCGCGCTGGGGATCGGCCGGCGCGAGGTCGACAAGATGCGGGCACAGCACGACCGCAACTTCATCTTCTTCGATGCGCCGGTCGGCATGATCTTCACGATCGACCGGAGACTGAACCAGGGCTCGTGGATCGACTACGGCATGTTCCTGCAGAACATCATGGTCGCGGCGCGCGGCAGGGGACTGCATACCTGCCCCCAGGCGGCCTTCGCGCCCTATCACCGCCAGATCCGGCCGGTGCTCAACATTCCCGACGAGGAGATCGTCGTCTGCGGCATGGCGCTCGGCTATGAAGACACGTCGAAGCCGGAGAACGAATTCCGCACCGACCGCGCGCCGCTCGAGGACTGGGTTACGTTCGCGGAATAGTTTCGGCAGAGGCGTCAGTCGGTGCTCATATGCGCGCCGTGTCCACTGACATGCGCGCCGTCCTGCGGCGTCAGCCTCAGATAGGCCGATAGCGCGCAAAGCGTGATCAGGCCTTCGATGACGAACAGGATGCGATAGTCGTTGACGCTGGCCTTGCCGCCGCCGGCAAGCAGCGAGAGCAGCGCCGACGCGAGGCCGACGCTGATCGCCACCGCAAGCTGCCACAGGATGTAATAGAGCGCGCTGAAACGGGCGAGCTGCTCCGGCGCGATGTCCGAATAGGAAAGATTGCCGGTCGAGGCCCATTGCACGGACCTGAAGACGCCGAAGGTGAAGATATAGGCCAGTACGATCCAGGCCGGCAGGCTTTCCTGCATCAGCGCAAAGCCCGCGACCAACAGGGCGACGACCGGCGTGTTGGTGACCAGCACGCGCTTGAAGCCGAAACGGTTCAAAAGGCGCGGCATGAAGAAGCGCATCAGTAGCGACCCGATCGCGGCGACGAAAGTCAGCGATCCGGCCTGTACCGCGCTCATGCCGAAGCCGAGCTGGAACATCAGCGGCAAGAGGAAGACCACCGAGCTCAGGCCGATCGTGTCGAGGCCGCCGCCGGTGAGGAAGGAGATGCGGAAGGTGCGGATGCGCAGCAGGTTGAGATCGAGCAGCGGGTTGCGCGCGCGCAGGCAATAGAAGGCGGCAACTGTCAGGATGACGATCGCCAGGCCGAGCTCGATGCCGATGAGGCTGCTTGCGGCATCCTTGGCGGCAAGCGAATCCATGCCGAAGACCAGCAGGCCCATGCCACTGCCGACGAGCAGGAAGCCCGGAAAATCGAACGGCGTGCGCACCGGCTTGGTCGTCGTCGGAAACAAGGAGGCAGCCAGAAGCGCCGCGGTCAGCGCGATCGGGATGTTGATGTAGAAGATCCAGCGCCAGGAGACGTAGGTGGTCAGCGCGCCGCCGACGAGCGGTCCGACCAGCGGCCCTGACTGGCCGGCGAGCGAGATATACATGTTGATCTTCAGCGTGCGGTCGCGCGGGAAGCTCGACAGGATCACGACCTGGCCAAGCGTCCCCATCAGCGCGCCGCCGCAGCCCTGCAGTGCGCGCGAGCCGACCAGCATCCAGATGTTTTCCGAAAGGCCGCACAGTGCCGAGGCGCTGGCGAAGACGAGCAGGGCGAAGCAATAGACGTTGCGCAGACCGAAGCGGTCGGCCAGCCAGCCGCCGAGCGGCATGGCGACGATGAGGCTGGCGACATAGACGGTGATCAAAAGGCCAAGCTGGCTTGGCGGGCGGTCGAGGCTCTCGCCGATGCCGGGCAGCGCGGTGACCACGACGTTCTGGTCCAGGCTCGTCATGAACACGCCGCAAGCGACGGTTGCCGGCAACAGCATCGACGGACCCTCCGCCGGAGCAAAGCGGGTCGTGGCCGTCGCCGAAGTCTCAACAGTCATGGAAGGGTATGGTCGAATTGGTTGCCTGAGCGGGCGTTTGCCCTGACAAACGCCCGTGATTCCTTACCTATCGCGCCTGCTGGCCCAACGCTCAAGCAGCAGTTGTATCCGTCGATAGTGCCAGATTGCAGGCTGGACCAAGGTCGATCCTATTGCACCTCGTAGCCGACTTCCTCCGAGGCGTGGCACAAGGCCTTCCAGAACGAGCGCGCGAAGGAGCGGAAGACGTAGATGTCGAACTGGTCGGCGCCGCTGCGCTGGATCTGGGCGAAGATGTCGTGATGGTTGGTCGAGCGGCCGGCGCCGAGCGGGAAGGCGGGCAAGGCGAAGTCGATGGCGAAGAACTTCGCCATCACCCATTCGGCCTTCGGGCCGGCGATACGGATCGCGGTGCGGCCGTGCGAGAGATCGGTCAGCGTGCCGATGACCGGCGTGATCGATCCGGCAAAAGCCTGAGCCAGGCCCTCGGCCTCGTCCACCACCGTGAATTTCCCCGGCGCGAAGCCGAAGGCGGCACGGCCGCCGCTGCTCACGCCGCCGCCGGCGCCGTCGGGCAAAGCGAGCCCGGTGACCTTGCGGACAATCTCGATCAGCCGCTTCTCTTCGCCCGGCCAGGCGGCGAGCTGCAGGATCGAGCCTGGCCGCGTCTCGGACAGGATGACATCGACGCCATGCTCGAAATTGCCGTGCGAACCCGGATGATACTCCGGCTCGAGCGGCGACTGGCGTTCAGGCAAATGTTGCTCAGCCATGCATGCGGCTCCCGTCCGGATCGTAGAAATGGTTGGAGACGATCTCGACCGGCCCGAACCGGTTTCGCAGCGGGTCGGAGACGAAGGCGCGGGTCCCGTGGCGCGCCTTGCCGCCCTTGACCAGGGCAAGCGCAATATATTTGCCCAGCGCCGGCGAATAGCAGCAGGCGGTGATATGACCGAGCGAGTCGTGCGGATTGGCCTCGTCCAGTTCCTCGACGATATGGCCGCCGCCATTGAGCGGACGGTTGTCGAGGGCGACCAACCCGACCAGCTCGAGCCGGTCGGGAGCGATCAGGCCTTCGCGGTCCATCATGGCCGAGCCGATGAAAGGCTTCTTCTTCGACAGCATCCAGTCGAGATGGAGGTCGCGCGCGGTGGTCCGGCCATCGATCTCGGCGCCGGTGACATGGCCCTTCTCGATGCGCATCGTGCCCAGCGCCTCGAGCCCGTAGGTGACAAGGCCGAAAGGCTTGCCGGCCTCGATCAAGGCTTCCCAGACATGGGTGCCGTAGCCGGCGCCGGAATAGACCTCGAAGGCCATCTCGCCGGAGAAGGACAGGCGGCAGATCATCACCGGGACGCCGGCGATCCGGCCACGGACGATGCCCATGAAGGGCAGGGCGGCGTTGTCGACGGCGGTGCCGGTGACGCAGGAAGCAAGGATGGCGCGCGCGTTCGGGCCGCCGATCGCAGCGCCCGCCCATTCGTCGGTGACGGAGGTGACTGTGACCTTCAGCTCCGGCCAGATGACGTCGAGGAAATATTCCAGATGCTGCATCACCTTGCCGGCATTGGCGGTGGTGGTCGTCATCAGGAATTCCTGCTCGCCGAGCCGCCAGGTGGTGCCGTCGTCGAAGGCAAGCCCGTCCTCGCGCAGCATCAGGCCGTAACGGGCCTTGCCGACGGCCAAGGTGGAAAACATGTTGGTGTAGACGCGATCGAGGAACTCGGCCGCGTCGGGTCCCTGCACCGCGATCTTGCCCAGCGTCGAGACGTCGACGATGCCGGCGCTTTCGCGAGTCGCCCTGGCCTCGCGGACATAGGCCTGCTCGACCGTCTCGCCGGCGAGGCCGTAGATCATCGGCCGGTACCAGAGGCCGGCTGAATACATCCGCGCGCCGTTGGCGAGGTGCCAGTCGTGCATCGGCGTCAGCCGCTCGGGCTTGAGGTCGCCGAAGCGTTCGGCGGCCAAGGAGCCGATCGACACCGCCGTATAAGGCGCGCGAAAGCGCGTCGTGCCGACCTCGGGGATCGGCTTGCCGAGCGCCTCGGCCATGATGGCGAGGCCCGGGACGTTGGAGTTCTTGCCCTGGTCGGTCGCCATGCCGAGCGTGGTGTAGCGCTTCAGATGCTCGACCGAGACGAAGCCTTCACGATGCGCCAGCCGCACGTCCTCGGCGGTGACATCGTGCTGGAAGTCGACGAAACTCTTGCCCTTGGCCTTGATCTCGAAGACCGGCGCCGGATCGGGATTACCGGGGGCAGCCTCAACGATGGGCAAGGGCGTGGATGACTCTGCCCCGCCGGCCGCCTGAAGACCGGCCGCTCGGCCTTCGGCGATGGCTTCGGCGGTCGAAAAACTGCCGGTGAAAGCGCCGGCACCGATCCATCGTTGCGTCGGCTTTGGCGGCAGGAATGCCTGCCGGGCCGGGTTCCATTCGGCCTTCGCGCCAGCCTGGCTGGCGAGATGGATGGTCGGCGACCAGCCGCCAGAGATCAGAAGGCTGTCGGCATGGATGCTGCGCTCGTCGCCGCTCAGCGCGCCGCTCATGGCGTCGAAGCGCTGCACCTTGAGGCCGGTGAGAGCCTTGCCGCCTTCGGTCGCAACCACGGCGTGGCCGGCCAGCAGCTCAGCCTCGGCATCGCTCGCCAGCCGGCGCATCTCGTTCGAGACGTCGCTTCGGACATCGATGATGGCAACGATGGCGGCGCCGGCCTTCTTCAAGGCGACGGCCGAGCGGTAGGCGCTGTCATTGTTGGTGAAGAGCGCGATGCGCTGTCCAGACAGCACGCCATACTCATTGGCGTAGCGTTCGGCTGCATGCGCCAGCATGACGCCGGGCCGGTCGTTGCCAGGGAACACCAGCGGCCGCTCGAAGGAGCCGGTGGCGAGAACCACCGTGCCTGCGCGGATCGCCCAGTAGCGCTGGCGCGGCTCGCCCTTGGCGGCCACTTCCTTGTGATCGGTCACCCGTTCAAGCGCGGCAAGCGTGTTGCCGTCGTAATAGCCCCACACCGTCGTGCGCGGCAAAAGCCGCACATTGTCGTTGCCTCCGAGCTGCGCAACGGTGCGCTGGGCCCAGTCGGCGGCGGGCATGCCGTCGATGGTTTCACCGGACCAGTTGGCGGAGCCGCCGAAGTGGGCTTCGAGATCGGCAAGGATGACGCGGGCGCCCTGGTCGGCGGCGGCCTTCGCCGCCATCAGGCCGGCCGGACCGGAGCCGACGACCAGCACGTCGCAGAAAGCGTTCATGCGCTCGTAGCGCGCCGGATCGGGGGCGGTGCCGGCCTTGCCC
>NZ_RZTO01000149.1:0-10032 GCF_003997225.1 Mesorhizobium sp. M2C.T.Ca.TU.002.02.1.1 | reverse complement strand
GGCGCCGGTCGCCGGCGCGATCCTGATCATGGCCGATTTCGGCGATGCGGCGCGCGCCTCGACGCCCGACCTCTTGTGCTCGGCGCTGTTCCTTGGCGGTCTCTTTGCCTATGTGCGCAAGCGCGAGGCGGCGACGGCGGTCCTGCTGTTCCTGGCTTTCATGGCGAGACCTGACAACATCGTCTTCCTCGCCATCTTCGCGGTGCTGCTTATCGCTTTCCGGGAGAGGGCATGGGGCGCGCTGGCCGGTTTCGCAGCCTCTTTCATCGCCTATTTCGCCATTTCGCACTGGGCCCAGCATCCCGGCTGGTGGCCGCATCTGTGGTTCTCCAGCATCGAGCAGCATTACAATATGGACGGGTTCGACCCGCCATTTTCGGTGGCCGCCTATCTCAAGGCCTTTGCGGCGTCGGTGGTGCGCGCCATCAGCGTCAACAGTTGGGTCGGCGTCTCAGCCCTGGCACTGGCCGGCTGGTTCGGCTTGAACCGCGCCGGCTTCCGACCCGACCGCCGCGCCGGCATCCTGCTGGCGGCGCTCGTGCTCGGCGTGCTGGCGAAGTTCGCCGTCTTCCCGATCCACGACACCCGCATCTATTTCCCCAACCTTCTACCGCCCTTCCTGCTGATCGCAGCGCCGTTGATGGCGCTGTGGGCAGCGGCGAGCCGGGGCGGGCCTCGCGCGGCGCTGCAGGTCAATTCCGGAGACAAATCATGAGCTCGGTGTCCAGCTTCGCGCGCATCCTGTTGTCGCTCGGCCTTCCGGCAGGCCTGCTCGATCGCGGGCCGGCGTTGCGCGGTACGAAGTTCCTTGCCAAGGCGGCGCTCAAGGCGCGCTTCGGCGGGCGGCCGTTCCAGATGGTCAATGTCGGCGCCTGCGATGGCGCGCTGTTCGACGACGTGACGCCGTGGCTGCACAGCATCCGCGGCGCTCGCGCCATGCTGGTCGAGCCGATCCCCTACAATCAGAAGCGGCTGCGCGCCAACTATCCTGATACCGACCGCTTCATCATCGAACCGGTGGCGGTGACCAGGGCCAAGGGCACGATCACCGTCCATACGTTTGATGCCGCCGCGCTCGAATCCGGCACGCTGCCGATCGAGTTCATCGGCTGCTCGTCGGTCACCGACACCAATCTGATGTCGGGCAAGAACGCCTGGGGCGAGGCCGACGCCAACTTCAACAAGTTCGCGCCCCATCTGAAAGACATCGAGGTGCCGTCGGAGACCCTGCAGACGCTGCTCGACCGCAACGGCATCGCCCATATCGACGCTTTCCTGGTCGACTGCGAGGGCGCCGACTGGATGGTGTTCGAGCAGCTCGACCTCGAGCGCTACCGTCCCGGCATGATCAAGATCGAGGTCGGCGCGCTGCCGGCGGCCGAGATCGGCCAGGTCGTCGTCAAGCTGAAGACCGCCGGCTATCAGGTCGGCTTCCAGGCCGAGGACATCTGGGCCTTCGCCTGAAAGGAAATACCCTGCACGCGCCGTCGCGCCGCACTTGCGGCGTGTCGCAAACAGGCGGTAGCTCAATCCGCGTCCTCTGCATATTGTGCGCCATTCGAAGGGCGCGCAAACGCGCCCGTCTATCCCTTTGGAGTCGCGGGCAATGGCAGAGTTTCCGAAAAAGGCGAAGGTCGTCATCGTCGGTCTGGGCGGGATCGTCGGCGCGTCCGTCGCCCACCACCTGATCGAACGCGGCTGGGACGATATCGTCGGCATCGACAAGTCGGGCATCCCGACCGATGTCGGCTCGACGGCGCATGCCTCGGACTTCTGCTACACGACCAGCCACGATTTCCTGTCTTGCTGGACGACGCTCTATTCCATCGATTTCTACGAGAAGATGGGGCATTACGCGCGCGTCGGTGGCCTCGAGGTTGCCCGGGTCGGCGACGATGGCCGCATGGACGAGATCAAGCGCAAGGTCGCCTCCGCCAAGGCGTTCGGCACCCGGGCGCGGCTGATCGAGCCGGCCGAGATCAAGGAAAAATTCCCGCTGATCGAGGAGCATCTGGTGCAAGGCGGCCTGTGGGACCCGGATGCCGGTCTCGTCATCCCGCGCTCGCAGACGGTGGCCGGCAAGCTGGTCGACCAGGGCGTCGCTTCCGGCAAGCTGCAGGCGTTCGCCAACACCTCGGCCAAGGAGCTGATTGTCGAGAATGGCCGCATCAAGGGCGTGGCGACCGAGCGCGGCACGATCGAGGCCGATTATGTAGTGGTCTGCACCGGCATTTGGGGCCGGCTCACCGCGGCTCTGGTTGGCGAGGACCTGCCGGTCATGCCGATCGACCATCCGCTGACCTTCTTCGGCCCCTACAACGAGTTCGCCGGCACCGGCAAGGAGATCGGCTGGCCGCTGCTGCGCGACCAGGGCAACTCGGCCTATATGCGCGACACAGGCGACCCGAAGACCGCCGAGGGCGGGCAGATCGAATGGGGCTATTACGAGGAGACCAATCCGCGCCTCTGCCACCCGCGCGACCTGCTCGAAAAGCATGAGGCGCGGCTGTCGCCGTCACAGCGCGACCTCGACATGGAGCAGATCATGGCGCCGCTGGAGCGCGCCATGGAGCTGACGCCGATCCTCGGCGAGCTCGGCTACAATGAAGGCCACTCCTTCAACGGCCTCTTGCAGGTGACCACCGATGGCGGCCCGTCCATGGGCGAAAGCCAGAAGGTGAGGGGCCTGTGGTACGCCGTCGCCATCTGGGTCAAGGACGGCCCGGGCATGGGCAAGCTGATCGCCGACTGGATGACCGACGGCCGCACATCGATCGACCATCACCAGATCGACTATTCGCGCTTCTACCCGCACCAGACGCAGGAGCAGTTCATCTGGGATCGCTGCACCGAGACGGCGATGAAGGTCTACAATCCGGCGGTGCATCCGCGCGAGCCTTTCTCCAAGGGCCGCAACGTCCGCCGCTCGCCGTTTTGGGAGCGCGAGAAGGAGCTCGGCGGCTATTTCATGGAACTGGGCGGCTGGGAGCGCGCCCACGGCTATGCCGCCAACGAGCATCTCCTGGAAAAATACGGCAACCGCGTGCCGGTGCGCGAGAACGAGTGGGACAACCGCCATTTCTGGCGCGTCTCCAATGCCGAGCATCTGGCGATGAGCGAGGATTGCGGCATCGTCAACCTCTCGCATTTCTCGATGTACGACGTCGAAGGCCCCGACCATGTCGCGCTGCTCGAATGGCTGTGCGCGGCCAAGATCGGCGGCGACAACAATATCGGCAAGGGCATCTACACCCACTTCCTCGACGAGGAAGGCATGGTGCGCGCCGACTTCACCGTCATCCGCATGGCTGACCGCTGCCGCGTGATCGACGGCGCCGATGCCGGTCCGCGCGACTTCCGCTACATGCAGCGCACCGCGCAGGACAAGGGTTTCGACGTCACCGTCACCGACGTGACCGAGAAGTACGTCACCATCGGCATCTGGGGGCCGAATGCGCGCACCACGTTGCAGAAGGTGGTCGAGAATCCCGAGGGCCTGACGCCGGAGAATTTCCCCTTCGCGGCGATCAAGCCGATCAGGATCGGCGGCAAGGATGTGACCGCCTTCCGCATTTCCTATGTCGGCGAGCAGGGCTGGGAGCTGCACATGCGCTACGAGGACGGCCTGGCCGTCTGGGACGCGCTGCGCTCCACTGGCGTGATGCCGTTCGGCGTCGAGACCTATGCCAACACGCGCCGCATGGAAAAGAGCCTGCGGCTGCAGAACGCCGACCTCCTCACCGAATACAATCTGCTCGAAGCCGACCTTGCCCGCCCGAAGGTCAAGGAGAACGACTTCTGCGGCAAGGCCAAGCATCTGGAGTATCGCGCCCGCGAGCATCAGCCCGCGATGCTGTGCACGCTGGTGATGACCGAGAACACCGATTCCAAGGGTGTCGCGCGCTATCCGGTCGGCATCATGCCGGTGATGGACCCGGCGACCGGCGAGACGCTGGTCGACGAGCTCGGCCGCCGCTCCTTCACAACTTCGGTCGCCTATGGTCCGACGATCGGCAAGAACATCGCGCTTGCCTATCTGCCCTGGGCTTATGCCCAGGAAGGCCGCAAGCTGCAGGTCGAGTATTTCGGCGAGACCTATCCGGTCGAGGTCGCCGGCGTCGGCTACAAGCCGCTCTACGACCCGGAGAACCTCAAGCCGAGAAGCTGAGGGCTAGACGATGGACGCAACAGCCCGGCCTCGGCCGGGCTTTTTTCTTTTGCGCAGCAGGATTCTCGCATAGCGTTCGCACCAGGCGGAGTGGGTAGCTTGCAACGGTTCGGCTGGGACAGGAAGAACGACGCGTTCGTCTTCACGATGACGGGGAACATTCCCGTCCATGTCAGTTGGACCTTCGCCGTTCCCGCCGCCTTGCCGTTCCTGCATGAGTGGTCGAGACGTCCCCAGGCCGCCCTGACTCATACCCTCATCTTTGCCGCGCTGCTGTTCCTGTCGGTGTTTTTGCACGAGCTTGCCCATGTCTGGGCCGCGCGACGGCGAGGCATCGGCACCCAACGGATAGACCTGTACCTCTTCGGCGGAATTGCCTGGTTCAAGCCCGGCGCCGCGGCTTCGCCCTATGGCTGGGCGTGGATCGCCTTCGCCGGGCCGTTGGTGAACATTGTCCTGGCGGCGAGCTTCGCCGCTGCCTATTACCTTTTTGCCCGGCCCTTGTTGCCTGTCGATCCAGACGGTCTTTTCAGTTCGCCGCCGCCGAGACCGGACACGCTTCTCGAGTGGACGCTTTGGCTTGGCGCCTTGGTGAATGCGGTTCTGGCCGTTCTCAACCTGCTCCCGGCCTATCCGCTCGATGGCGGGGCGATCGCCAGGCATCTGCTTGCGCCGCGTTTCGGCCCGGATACCGCCACGCGGATCGTCGGCTTCTGCGGCGTCGTGCTTTCAATTTTGCGCTTCGCGGTCATTGTGCCTGCGGCAACAGCCGGAATTCTGTTGTGGATTCCGCCTTCGTTCAGGCCGAACTGGCAGGCGTTTCGCACTGCCGGCAAGAAGAAGCCCGTTCCGCAGCGCCCGGCTTGATGTGCAGGGGCCCAGCGGCTTATGTGACCCATCAGAGTCCGCGAAAGCAACACGCCCCATGCGCATCCTGTCCGACGCCTTCATTCCTGAATTGCCCAACCGCTACAATGGCAAGGTGCGCGAGAACTACGATCTGCCGGACGGGCGCCGCATCATCATCGCCACCGATCGTCTGAGCGCGTTCGACACGATCCTGGCCTCGATCCCGTTCAAGGGGCAGGTCCTCACCCAGACGGCGCGCTACTGGTTCGAGGAAACCGCCGACATCTGCCCCAATCACGTGCTGGAATATCCCGACCCCAATGTCGTGGTCGGCAGGCGGCTCGACATGCTGCCGGTGGAAATGGTCGTGCGCGGTTATCTGGCGGGGACCACCAGCACCTCGATCCTGACCAAGTACCGGAAAGGCGAACGCAGCCTCTACGGCCACAGCTTTCCCGACGGGCTGCGCGACAATGAAAAGCTGCCCCAAGCGATCATCACGCCGACCAGCAAGGCCGCCCATGGCGGCCATGACGAGCCGCTGTCGGAAGCCGAGATCATCGACCACAGGCTGCTCACGCAGGCGCAGTGGGATACTGTATCGCGCTATGCGCTGCAGCTGTTCGCCCGCGGCCAGCAGCGCGCCGCCGAACGCGGCCTGATCCTGGCCGACACCAAATATGAATTCGGCACCGCGCCGGACGGTGCAATCGTGCTGGCTGACGAAATCCACACGCCAGACAGCAGCCGCTACTGGATCGCGCAGAGCTACGACGAGGCGTTCGAAAGCGGCGGCCGGCCGCAGAGCTTCGACAAGGATTTCATCCGGTCCTGGGTGTCGGCGCGGTGCGATCCCTACAAGGATCCGATTCCGCAAATTCCAGACGAGATCATCAACCAGGCCTCGGCGGTCTATATCCAGGCCTATGAAGCGATCACGGGCGCGAAATTCGTGCCTGATCTTTCCGGCGATACCGTGCTGGAGCGTATCCGCTCGAATCTGGCGCGATATTTTTAAGATCCTCGCCGGCGGAAATCCGGTGCCCGGCAATTCCCGGCTTTTGCGCGGAACGATTTTCGCCTAACCTTCCTCCATGTCCGCCTATGCCCGCGCAAGGCATACCGTCTCGGCCGGTGCCGCCCTGGCGCTGGCACTTTGGCTGACGCCGGCAGCTTCTCCCGCCGAGCCCGTCGATGTCGAACTGGTGCTGGCGGTCGACGTTTCGCTCTCCATGTCGCCGGCCGAGCTGGAGATCCAGCGCCACGGTTACGCCGCGGCGCTCACCCATGACAATGTGCTCAAGGCCATCGCCGACGGTGCCTATGGCAAGATCGCCGTCACTTATGTCGAATGGGCGGGCACGACCTGGCAGCGCGTCGTCGTGCCGTGGACGGTGATCGCCAATCGCGACGATGCCGAGAAGGTGGTGGCGCAGCTCAATGCCCTTCCGCCGGACAGCGCCCGGCGGACCTCGATCTCCGGCGCGCTGAGCTTCGGCAGCGACCTGTTCGCCGAGAGCGGCTTCCAGGGCACGAAGCGCGTCATCGACGTTTCCGGCGATGGACCCAACAACCAGGGCGCGCCGGTCGATCTCACGCGCGACGAGGTGGTCAGGCAAGGCATCACCATCAACGGACTGCCGTTGATGACGCGCGGCGGTTTCAGCGGCGCCTTCGACGTCGAAAATCTCGACCGCTATTACAGCGACTGCGTCATCGGCGGGCCGGGCGCTTTCATGATCCCGGTCAACGACTGGACGCAGTTCCCCGAAGCGATCCGCCGCAAGCTGGTGCTCGAGCTTGCCGGTCCGGCTTCACCGCAATGGGCGGCCGAGGAGGCCGCGCATCCGCCGGTCGTGCTCGCCGACGACAGGCCGGCAGCGGACTGCCTTGTGGGCGAGAAGATGTGGCGCAACCGCGGCTGGGGCATGCCGTGAGCAACGCTCAAACAAGTGCGTGCCTCATCATGCGTTCCAGGGCGTCGGCCATGCGCGGCATGGAGGCGACTTCGCCGGCATCCTGAGGCACCCTGCCGGGTGTCTTGTTGGCGTCCATCAGATAGGTCTTTCCGTCATGCACCGCGAAGTCGAACTTGCCGTAGTCGAAGCCCAGTTCCTTGCGTCTTTGGCGAAGATCGTCCGGGACGGGGCACGGCTCGCTGCGAAAAACGCCTGCACCCTTTACGATGCGGTCGCGTGAGACGAAGCGGCCGCAGAAATCATAGTCGCCGCAAAAGAGCCAGTAGCGCAGCGCAAAGCCATCGGGCTCGATTTCAGGCAGGAAACGTTCGACCAGAAGATCGGGCTCGTGGAAGAGATCGGCCGGCACATCGGCCGCGCGATCGAAAACCTGATACTCCTTCATCAGCCTGGCTCCGGGGAAAGGCAGAGGACGCCCGGCACGCGACGCGCGATGGTTGAGCCGGCTCTCGGGCAGGCCGCCGCAATTCAGCACGCCCTTGACGATGACCGGGCCTTCCCAGCCATCGTGCGGGACGACCCTGGCCGTGCTGACGCGTGATTTCGAGATGTCGGTCACGCCAACATTGAGGCAAAGCGGAAAGCCGCGCGCATATTCGATATAGGCTGGATCGACGGTTGTAGAGTCGACATGAAGGACCGCGGCGTCTCCGGCAATCTTCGTCGAGAAACCTTGAGCGATTGTCCAGGAATGGCCTCTCCGGCGCAGATCCTCAAGGATCGCATGGATCATGTAGCTGCTTTCGGCGCGCCGAAACAGCTTGCGCTCGAGCAACCGGTCGTGCTCGTGCGTGATCACCACGATATGCGCCACTCTGGCCCCCCGGCCGTCTTCCACTTAAGCAGGTAATAATATACATGGCTGCCCCAGGGGAAGTGCGGCGCACTACAAAAAGGGGTGAGGGGCATGTCAGACCTGTGGGCAAATCTTTTTCGTACGTGGGACCTCATCGGGGCTCCCTTGCGCCCGCATTCCGATGTGGTGGCGGTCATGAAGCGTGAGCTTCGGACCGAGGACGCGGAAATGGCGCTGTTCGGCGTGACGCCGGAGTTCGCCAGGCTCGGCAAGTCGCTCACCGCCATCGATTCCAACCCGAACATGATCGGAGCCCTGTGGATCGGCGACGAGGCGACCCGCAGGGCAGTGGTCGGCAACTGGCTCGACCTGCCATTGGCGGACAGAAGCGTCGATGCGATAATCGGTGACGGTTGCCTTTCCGCCGTCATAAGCGAAACGCAGCGGCTCAGATGTCTGGAAGAGATGGCTCGCATTCTGAAGCCGGGCGGTCGCGCGGCCATCAGGCTTTTTGCGAGGCCCAGCAAGACGGAGCCGCTCGGCGCCATCAAGGCGGACGCGTTGGCCGGCAAGGTAAAGGCGCTGGCCGAAATCGTGTTGCGCACGGCGCTTTCCTTGCCCGTGGCCGCGCCCGATTACGGCCTGAAGATGTCGGCCGTTCTCGACGGAATCAACGAGATGTTCGGAGACCGGGCCGAACTCATGGCGGCCGGTGGATGGCAGCCGGGAGCCTTTGCGTTCATCGACCTCTACAAAGGGTCCGATACCATCTGCTGCTGGCTCAACGAGGACATTCACGTGGCGGAGGCGTCGCGCTACTTCAACGACGTACGCCTTGTCGCCAGCGGCGGCTATCCGGTCGCCGAGCGCTGCTCGATCCTTGTCGTAAGCTCGCCGCGAAGCTGACGCGCGGAACGCGAGACGCGCCGGCGCAACGCTTCAGGATTGGACCATCGTCCAGTGCGGCTTCTGCTTCATTGACAAGCCTTTTGGGGTCTGTGAGACAATTCGCGCTCACCACAAAAAGGGGAACCACAATGAACAGAACCACCATTTTCGCGGCGGCGCTGACGGCGGCCGCCGTGCTCAGTGCGCCGGCGATGGCGGCCACCTCGCTCACCATCGGCATCAGCGGCTGGACCGGCTTCGCGCCGCTGACTTTGGCCAAGCAGGCCGGGCTTTTCGAAAAACACGGGCTCGACGTCACGATCAAGAAAGTGCCGCAGGCGAGCCGCCCGCTGGCGATTGCCAGCGGCGACCTGCAATGCGCGGCGACCACGGTCGAGACCTGGATGGTGTGGAACGCCAGCGGCGTCACCACCAAGCAGATCTTCCAGCTCGACAAATCCTACGGTGCCGACGGCATCGTCGTGCGCAACGACATCAAGACCGTCGCCGATCTCAAGGGCAAGACGGTCGCTTCGTCCGCGCCCGGAACCTCGCCCTATTTCCTGCTTGCCTGGGTGCTCAACAAGAACGGCATGTCGACCAAGGACGTCACCGTCGTCAACCTTGAGCCGGACGCGGCGGCGCAGGCCTTCCTGGCCGGCCAGAATGACGCCGCCGTTACTTACGAGCCCTTCATCTCGGCCGTACGCGACAAGGCCGACCAGGGCCACATCCTGGCGACCACGCTCGACTATCCGATGGTGATGGATACGGTCGGCTGCACGCCGGACTTCCTCAAGGCCAATCCCGATGCCGCCAAGGCGCTCGCCGACAGCTATTTCGACGCGCTCGACATGATCAAGAAGGACCCGCAGAAATCCTACGAGATCATGGGCGCCGACGTGAAGCAGTCGGCCAAGGAGTTCGAAGATTCGGCCAAGTACCTGAAATGGGCCGACAAAGCGGAGAACAAGCAGTTCTTCACCAAGGATTTCCAGGACTTTTCCAAGACGGCCGCCGAGCTCTTGCTGCAGATGGGGCTGATCAAGGAAGCGCCGGATGTGACGACGCTTGCCGACACCAGCGCGGTCGCCAACTGATCCCACCCGATCGGCGGCGTCGCGCCGCCGATCCTTTCTCCTTAAGCGCGTCGCGATCTTTCAGATACGCTCGCTGCGTTTTAGGTTTTCGATTTCACGCATGTCCTTATCCCGAAACCGGCCCCGCTTCCGGGAGACATGCTTTAAGGACAGGGCCTGATGCTGCGTCCCTTGCACCCCGTTGCGCCGGGCACGCGAAGCGTGCTCGGCATCGCCTTCTTCGTGCTGTTCGTGGCCTTCTGGGCATGGATC
>NZ_RZTO01001499.1:0-497 GCF_003997225.1 Mesorhizobium sp. M2C.T.Ca.TU.002.02.1.1 | reverse complement strand
GTCGGTGCGATGCTCAGGTTCCTGTCCGGCATCAAGTCGGCGCAAGGCAGCGTCCAGGCGCCGGTCTATTCGCACCTGACCTATGACGTCATTCCGGGTGAGTTCGTCACCATCGACCGGCCGGACATATTGATCTTCGAAGGCATCAACGTGCTGCAGCCGGGCAAGCTGCCGAAGGACGGCAAGATCGTGCCGTTCCTGTCCGACTTCTTCGATTTCGCCATCTATATCGATGCCGACGAGAAGCTGATCCATCAGTGGTACATCCAGCGTTTCATGCGGCTGCGCGAAACCGCCTTCCGCAATCCGGACTCCTTCTTCCACCGCTATTCGCAGCTTTCCGGGGATGCCGCGCGGGCCATCGCGGAGGGGCTGTGGGCCAACATCAACCTGAAGAACCTTCGCGAGAACATCCTGCCGACCAGGGCGCGGGCCGACCTCATCCTGCGCAAGGGCGCCAACCACCTGATCGAGGAAGTGGCGTTAAGGAAATTGTG
>NZ_RZTO01001498.1:0-498 GCF_003997225.1 Mesorhizobium sp. M2C.T.Ca.TU.002.02.1.1 | reverse complement strand
AGATATGGCCGCGCTCGAGATCGCCGGCGAGCTGCACCTCGTCGATGGCGACGAAGGCGGCGTCGGTCTCGCGCGGCATCGCCTCGACGGTGCAGACCGAATATTTCGCGCTCGCCGGCACGATCTTCTCCTCGCCGGTGATCAGCGCCACCTTGTGGGCGCCGACCTTCTCGCAGACGCGGGCATAGACCTCGCGGGCGAGCAGCCTCAGCGGCAGGCCGATGATGCCGGTCTCATGCGCGACCATGCGCTCGATGGCGAGATGGGTCTTGCCGGTGTTGGTAGGCCCCAGCACGGCCGTCACGTCGCGGCCCGAAAGGATCAGCGGCTGGGAGTGTTTCGGCTGGATATTCATCGGCTCGGAAATAAGTGTTTCTGCCGCTTTGATTGTTTAAGCATGATCTTTCTCCGAAAACCGGTTCCCGCTTTTCGGGATCATGCTTTTGGTCGGAAGCGCGGCGCCGCCGCGTGTGACAGCCGACACATAGGGATTTAGGA
>NZ_RZTO01001497.1:0-500 GCF_003997225.1 Mesorhizobium sp. M2C.T.Ca.TU.002.02.1.1 | reverse complement strand
GGATTGGCGGTCGAGAACGCCAGGAAGATATCGCCCGAGCTGTGGTAGCCATAGCCGCCGGGCATGGCGATACCGAGCGGCACGCGCCGGGCGAGCCGCTTCATCTGATGCGGCAGGAACGGCGCGTCGGTGGCGACGACGGCGATGATCGAACCCTTTTCGGCGCGCGCCGTCGCCTCTCGGATCGCCGGCTCGACAAGCTCCAGCCCGATGCGCCGGCCGCGAACGGTGAAATTGTGCCTTTTGCCGAAATTCGCCTGCACGAACACGCCGAGCGCGTAGCGTTTGTCCTGCCATTCGACGATGCGCGAGGCGGTGCCGGATCCAGCCTTGAAGCCGAAGGTGATCATGCCGGTACCGCCGCCGACGCTACCTTCCTCGATGGCGCCGCCGGTGGCGCTGTCGAGTGCGGCAGCCACATGGTCGGCGCTGACATGATGGCCGTTGATGTCGTTGAGGAAGCCGTCGTAAGTCTCGGCTGCCACCGGCAGGCCCCAGCC
>NZ_RZTO01001496.1:0-500 GCF_003997225.1 Mesorhizobium sp. M2C.T.Ca.TU.002.02.1.1 | reverse complement strand
AGATATTGGTCAGGACTGGAACCAGCTTAGTGGTTGCCCCAGAGGCCCTGGCCGGATTCCTGCTGGTTCGAGTTCGGCGCGTTCTTGATGAAGCGCTGTTCGAACTTGCTGATCGAGCCGGTGACGGTGCGATCGACGTTGCCCGCCGGGGCCGTTACGGCCGACTGGTTGGCATCGTTCGGGTTGAAGTGGTCGCTGCCGGCGAAAGCGCTGCCCGTGGCAATGAGGAAGGCAGCGGCGGCAAAAGCAATCTTGTTCATTTTAGGTACTCCAGATTTCAAAAGTCGTGTCCGTCTAGTGGCGTGCCTTAATGGAAATTCGCGTCGCTCGGACCACCCCGAAATGGGTCGGCCCTGTTGCCATTTCCAATCACGAAAAGTTGTGAACCGAACCGTTCGGTTCGATCTTGAAATTGCGTGAGCGATGCAGTGGCCACATTTTTATCGTTTAATACCAGTCGTTTAGGGAAATCATCGCCAGATGAGGCACCCTGATATGGG
>NZ_RZTO01001495.1:0-416 GCF_003997225.1 Mesorhizobium sp. M2C.T.Ca.TU.002.02.1.1 | reverse complement strand
GATGCAGGCCGTCCTCGAGCTGCATGCCGGGCTGGCCGGCGACGCCATCGAGAAAGAACGGGTAGAGCGCGACGTCGTATTTCTTCGCCAGGTCCGGGAAAATGGCGTCGAAGGCGCTCTGGTAGTCGGGACCGAGATTGGGTGCGGCGCGCATGCCGGCCAGAAGCACGGCAATCTTGCGCTGCTTCAGCTTGCTCAGCATCTCGTCGAGGTTCTTTTTGGTGATGTCGGGCGAGACGCCGCGCAGCATGTCGTTGGCGCCGAGTTCGAGGATGACCAGCTGCGTGCCGTCCGGCACCGACCAGTCAAGCCGCGCCAGGCCGCCGCTCGTCGTGTCGCCGGAGACGCCGGCATTGGCGACGGTCACGTCGTGGCCTTTGGCGCCAAGCGCTGCCTGCAGCCTGTCGGTAAAGCCC
>NZ_RZTO01001494.1:0-436 GCF_003997225.1 Mesorhizobium sp. M2C.T.Ca.TU.002.02.1.1 | reverse complement strand
ATGCCGAAGACAGCGAGCGCGAAAACCAGGATCCACAGCCGGTTCCAGGTGACCGCCAACTGGCCGAGATTGAACGAGCCCGACATCCAGGATGGGTTGCCGACCTCCTGGTTGGTCGGCCCGAAGATCGAGCGCACGGCCTGTTGCAGGATCAGCGAGACGCCCCATGTCGCCAGCAGCGTTTCAAGCGGCCGGCCATAGAGGAAACGGATGACGCCGCGCTCGATGATCAGGCCAACCAGGGCCGCAACGAGGAAGGCGAGCGGCAGCGCAATGACCAGCGACCAGTCGAACAGGCCGGGAAAGGAGGTGCGGATCACCTGCTGGACGACGAAGGTCGTGTAGGCGCCGAGCATGACCATCTCGCCATGCGCCATGTTGATGACGCCCATGACGCCGAAGGTGATGGCAAGGCCGATTGCCGCCAGCAGCAGCA
>NZ_RZTO01001493.1:0-383 GCF_003997225.1 Mesorhizobium sp. M2C.T.Ca.TU.002.02.1.1 | reverse complement strand
GTCCAGGACCTCGCCATGGCGGGCGACCCGCAAGACCACCGCATCGATGATTTCTTCGAGCCGGTCGGCAGTGTCGACCACAGCCGCGTCGGCCGTGTTTTGAAACGCCGATGCACGCGGCATCAGCGTAAGCGCCCACGCCAACGGCACCAGCCAGTGCCACGCCGCGATCTGCGCTCCTGCGAACGGAAATACGGTTCCAGCCAAAGGCTGAGCCAGGATGGCGACAGCGGCCGACACGGCTCCCCACAGTGCTGCACGTCGCGAGCCGCCGATCCACCAGGCTTCGAAAGGCAGCGCCAGGACAAGCATGGCGACAGGCGAACTCAGCCCGCCCGCGGCGGCAATGAGACTGCCGAGAGAAATGCCGGCCAGCACCAGGG
>NZ_RZTO01001492.1:0-506 GCF_003997225.1 Mesorhizobium sp. M2C.T.Ca.TU.002.02.1.1 | reverse complement strand
ACAGCTCCTCGGCCGCGGTCAGCCAGCAGATCCGCAATCTGGAAGACTGGTTCGGCAAGCAGCTCTTCATGCGCAACGGCAACCGCATCGCGTTGACCGACGCCGGCCACGCCATCTATCCGCAGACGGCGCACGCGCTGGGCGAGATCGCGGCGGTCGGCCGGCGCATGCTGGAAGGCGGCCTGCGCACGCGCCTCGTGGTCAGCGTGCCGTTCTCCCTGGCCGAACTTTGGCTGGCGCCGCGATTGGCGGTGCTGCTTGAAAGCTTCCCGCAAGTGGCGATCGACGTCCGCGTCGAGGACGATCCCGTCGATTTGGTGCGCCAGAACATCGACCTGCGCATCTCCTATGGCGACTACCACTATCCGGCGCTGAAGATGGTCCGGCTCGTTCACGACGAGGTGCTGCCGGTCGCATCGCCCGACTTCTGGCAGCGCCACGGCGCCGCCGATCTGGCGGACATGCATGAAAGCCACTTCATCCACACCAACTGGGGTCCCAACTAC
>NZ_RZTO01001491.1:0-512 GCF_003997225.1 Mesorhizobium sp. M2C.T.Ca.TU.002.02.1.1 | reverse complement strand
ATGTCGACGCCAAGATCCACTTCGCGCCGGCCGACAACAAGCTCGACCTCGATCTCAAGGCGTCGGAGCCGGCCGGCGGCATCATCGCCAACCTGCTCAAGCTGCCGGACGCGCCGCCCGTCAACATCGTCGTTTCCGGCAGCGGGCCTTTGGCCAACTGGAGCGGCGTCGGCACCTTCATGGTCGATGGCCGGATCGTCAGCCAACTGACCGGCCGGCACCAACTGACCGACAAGGGCCACCGCATCGAGGCCAAGGGCGACGGCGAGTTCGAAGGGTTCCTGCCGGAGAAGATAAAGGCGCTGTTTGCCGGCAAGACGAGCTTCGACCTTGCCGGAACGGCGACCGCATCGGGCGGGGTCGATATCGAGCAGGCCACCATAGAGAGCGATTCCGTGCACGGCGCCGCGACCGGCAATGTCGATCCGAAGGGCACCAGCGACCTGGCGGTGGAGCTCTCCGCCAAGGACAAGCCGGTAACCGTCGATGTCGGCAACAGCGCGGTTCCGATC
>NZ_RZTO01001490.1:0-514 GCF_003997225.1 Mesorhizobium sp. M2C.T.Ca.TU.002.02.1.1 | reverse complement strand
TGGCTTGCCTCCCCAATAGGAAGCGGGGCTCGTCCAGTTCGGGTCGGCGCCGGCGATCTTGTAGCGCCCGATGCGGTTGTTGAGGATGCCGCCGACGAACAGGTAGCCCTTGTGCTCGCGCATCGAGGTGACCATCGGATGCGCATTGCCGGACAGATCGCCGAGCGTCTCGACGATCCCGCCCTTCTCGTTGAACTTCACCACGCCGCCGGTGTTGATGTTGGGAAACAGCCATTCGTCCTGCGGCAGGCGCCGCGTCATGCGCTTGCGCATATCGGGGTGGCGCAGCGACAGGTCGAAGCTCGGCGTCCGCATGCCGAGCCACGCCATCCAGTAATTGCCGTCCGACGCCCGGTTGATGTTATCGGGATAGCCCGGCATGTCGCGGATGACGCATTCGGCTGTGCCGGCCTTCGGCCCTTCCAGCCAGTAGCGGTGCACGCGGCAGGCCCAGCTTTCGGCGAAGAACAACGACTTGCCGTCATGCGCCATGCACACGCCGTTGGTGTAGCGG
>NZ_RZTO01000148.1:0-10084 GCF_003997225.1 Mesorhizobium sp. M2C.T.Ca.TU.002.02.1.1 | reverse complement strand
GCCTTGAGGACGTCATCGACGCCGTCGTCCTGCGCGTTGGGCGCCAGGGCGACGTGCTCGACGCGTCCGCCAAGGCGCGTTCGATCCTCAAATTGGCGCCGGAGCTCCTGCTCGGCACCGGCCTTTTCGACCGCGTCCATCTTTCCGACCGCGTCGCCTATCTCACCGCCTTGGCCGACATGCGCGAGGGCGCGCCGAAGCGCCGGCTTGATCTGCGCATCCGCTTGCCGCGCGAGGGTTCGAGCGCGTCCGACAATTTCCGCCCGTTCAGCCTCGAGCTGCTGCGGGGCGAGGCCGACCGCGATGTCTTCACCCTGGTCCTGCGTGAAAACGACGATGTCGCGGCACTTTGCGAGGAGCTTGCGGAAGCAAGGGAGGCGGCCGCGACCGCCGAAGTGGCCAAGGGCCGCTTCCTTGCGGTGGTCAGCCACGAGCTGCGCACGCCGCTCAACGCCATCATCGGCTTCTCCGACATGCTGCTGCATGAGATGTTCGGCGCCTTCAAGGATCCGCGCCAGAAGGAATATGTCGGCCTCATCAGGGAGTCCGGCCAGCATCTTCTGTCCGTCGTCACCTCGATCCTCGACGTATCGCGCATCGAGGCGGGCGCCTATGCGACCGAGCTGGAGCCGTTCCGCTTCGTCGAGGCGGTCGACATGTGCCGCTCGATGATGCGGCCGCTGGCCGACGCCAAGGGCATAGTTCTCGCCACGCAGATCGCGCCGGATGCGGGCGAGATCAATGCCGACCGCCGCGCCGTGCAGCAGATCCTGATCAATCTCGCTTCGAACGCCGTCAAGTTCACGCCCGATGGCGGCTCAGTGGTGATCGGCGCCAAGCGCGTCGGCTCGCGCCTGCATTTCTGGGTGAGCGATACCGGCATCGGCATCGCCGAGGAGGATATGGCCAATCTCGGCAAGCCGTTCATGCAGATCCAGAACGACTACACGCGCCGCTTCGAGGGAACCGGGCTCGGCCTGTCGCTGGTCAAGGGTCTGGTGGCGCTGCACGACGGCACGATGTCGATCGAGAGCGCGCCGGGTGAGGGCACCACGGTGACGATCGGCCTGCCGGTGAACGGGCCGAAGCGGCATACCGGTGCGCCTTCCGGCGTGCTGGCCATGCCGGCGGCGAAGCCGAAGGGGGATAGAGATGGGGAGAGGAATGGCTCGCTCCGCAAAACGGCCTAAGGTCGTCGAACCCGAACGCGGCGTCCTTGCCGAAGGCGCGGTCGCGGTCGGTCAGCTGATCGCAAGCAATCCGGTCCTCGTCGGCGGTTCGACCGCCTTCCTGGTGACGCTGTTCTATGTCTCGGCCAATGCGCTCTGGTACCAGCCTTTTCCGCATACCGGCGCCTTCTTTGCCACCCGCAGCATCGAGAATTTCCCGCACACCGTCTCCAACGAGCCGGAAACCACCATCAACATCGTGCGCCAGGCACCGGCGCAGCCCGTGGCCAAGCCGGACCCGGTCGTCCAGCAGGTGCAGGGCATTCTGAAGGACCTCAATTTCTATGACGGCACGGTCGATGGCCTTACGGGTCCGGCGACCCGGAAGGCCATCCAGGCCTATCAGCTGAAGGTCGGGCTGCCGGGGTCGGGCGAGATCGACGGGGCGCTGCTCGACCAGCTTGGCGCCCGCCAGACGACGGCGGCCATTCCCCACCCGGCGCCGCGGCCGGCCGATGCCGCCGCCGTTCCGGCCGCCAAACCGCCGGTGATCCCGGTTTCCGCGCCGGCCGACGGCGCCACGCAATCGCCCGACGTCCGCATCGTCAAGATCCAGGCCGGCCTCAAGGCCTTCGGCAACAACGACATGCAGCTCGACGGCAAGGTCGGCGCCCGCACCAAGGCCGCGATCAAGGAATTCCAGGCCCTCTTCGGCCTACCCGAGACCGGCGAGCCGGACGAGGCCGTCTATGTCAAGATGCGCGAGATCGGCCTGACCAACTGAGCGACCGCATCCGATCGTTTCGGTTCCTTCACCGCTGCTGTAAGGAACCGCGCATGCCATCCGGAAACCCCCCATGCGCGTAACCACTGATCTCTGGGTTTCGGCCCTTGTCCGCCGCGTCTTCGGCGCCGGCGGTTTTGCCGCTATCGTCAAGCGCGGCGCGACCGAGGCGGGCGCCGTCTTCGTGCTGTCGCGCGGACGTCTGGGGGAGGTGGCCCTCTACGGGCCGGCGCCGCAGACGAGCTACGATTCGGCCAAGCCCGACGAGCGCTTCTTCACCCTGCTTGATTCAAGCGACGACAGCTCGGCGTTCGATGCCCGGCTGGAGCGGGAGAAGAAATTCGATCCGGACATCTGGGTGGTCGAGATCGAGGCGGGAGCCGTTCCGGTCGAAGAGCTTCTTTCCGTGAAGGCGGAATAACCGCGTCAGGAGGCCTTGAGGCCGGCGCCCGCCTCGTCGCTGTTCGAGGCTTCGCGGCTCTCGATGCTCACCGCGTCGGGAGCATTGCCGCGGATCGCCCGCGAAAGGGTCTCCGCCTTCCAGGCGCGTACCTTGTCGAGCGCCGCCTCGCGGTGCATCAGCCGGTAGCGGTCGAGGAAGAGGCGGATCGCCTGCGGGTGCGGGAACTCGCCGGGATAGACCGCGACCGCGATCAGGAAGGCCCTGTCTTCGCTGAGGTCGAGGGCGCGCAGCGCTGCAAGCAATGCGCCATAGCTCGATTGCCCGGTCACCGAGCGGGCCGTCGCGAAGTCGATCCCCAGCGCATCGGCAAGGGCGGTCTGGAAGAAGGCAGCGTTGCCGGTCAACGCCGTCTCGCGCAGCTTCACATAGGCCGGCTGGCCGAGGAATGTGTTGACGTCGGCAGCGTCACCGGTCGGGCGCATCATCGACCGCAGGCGGCGCCGCGCATTCTCCGCGGCTTCGCCGGAGGCGGGACGGTCGGAGTCGGTCTTGCCCGCGGGCTCCGGTTTCGGCGTGAGCTTCGTGACCGTCTCCGGCGGCCGCGTCTTGACCAGCGTCGGTCTTTCCAGCGCGCGGATGAGGTCGGCGATCGTCGGGTTGAGCTCCTTGCGGCGCGCGATGGCGCGCGCGTGCGGCAGCCCGTGCCGGCCGATCAGCGCGATGAGATCGATGTCGCTCAGCGCATTGGAGCGGGTGAGCAAGGGAGCTGCGATTTCGACCGGCTCCTCGGCCAAACGCCGCACCAGGGCTGTCGGCGCGTAGTCGCATTCGGAAAGGGCGGCGGCGACGTAGCGGCGTGACTCGACCGAGACCTCGTCGAACAGCGGCAGCGTCAGATCCTCGAGCTGCGCGATCTCGCGGCGCGAGGGACGGGTCAGCGAGCAGAAGGCCGACACGGCGGCGCGGAACAGCCTTTCGGCCTTTCCCGCTTCGGTCCGGATAGCGATTTGCCTGAAATCCGAAGATGACACGGAGGATACGCCCGACACTCGACACAATCCCGAACTTGCGCAATCCGGCCGGGCCGGGTCCGCATCTTCAGGAAAAACAAACATCAAATTAGCGGCGATCCGTTAGCGCTCCGTTAACCCTCTACGTCCCTTAATCAACTTTGGAGGCGTTGCGTTGTGCTCCGGTCAAACCGAGAGGAATGCGCGAACCATGGGCATGGTCCTGTCTTTTGTGCCGCGTGCGGCACCTGTAAATCGAGCAAGTCACGACACGACGACGGCGGCGGCGGTCATTATCTTCCCCGGCGTCCGCTATGAATTGCGTCCGCAGGCCGATGAGGCCCGGACGGGCGACAGCGGCTCCGACAGGCCGGGCTCCCCGCCACCTGCCAAGCCGCATCACTGATCGGCCCGCCTTTCTCAGTAGTCCTGCAATTCGCAGGCGCTCTGCTCGAGGAAGCGCGACACGATCGGCTTCCAGCTCTCGTCCGGCACGAAGGCGCGGACGACGAAGATGCCTTCCTCGATCGGCGCTTCGACGAAGATCGCGCCCTGCAGATCCTCCGGAAGGTCGCGCCGCACGTCGATCATCTGCGCCGGCGTCAGCACCACGGCATCGAGCTTCTCGCCATTGGCGTTGTGATCGTTGAAGGAATAGATGTTGTGGCCGCTGCGGTCGTAGACCGAGGCCGACCAGAACGGCACATCGCCCGGTGCCCTGATCCTGACCAGCCCGTCCGTGAGGTCGAACCGGCAGGCGGCGGCATAAAACAGCGGATCGACCGACTTCACCACCGGCGCGCCGCCGGCCTCGGCGTCGAGCCGCGTCATCTTGTAGAGGTCGGATGCCATCGCCAGTCGCGACCAGGCATCGCGTTCGGAAAATTCCGGCACCAGGAACAGCACCACGATGTGCACGATGCCGGCGCCGAGCAGGCCAAGGATCAGGGCGTGCAGCAGCTTACGCATTGCAGCCCGCCTTCAGGATGCGCGGCAGCGTGACGTCCGAGAGACCGGTGCTCGAGGCGATCGGCGTGTCGTAGAAGGTCAGCACGAAATACATCTTGCCGGAGCCGCCGGTCAGCAGCCAATTGCCGGGTGCCGGTCGGCTGCCGACGGAAATGACGACGGAATTGTCGGGCCGGCGCAGCATGTCGTAGGATTGCAGCGCCGATTGCCTCGGCTTCCCGGTGTCGATCACGCCAAGCGACTGGTCGGCGGCGTAGAGCGTCCAGAAGCGAGCGGTGGGATAGCCGCCTTCGATCGTGTAGGTGCATTCGCGTTTCAGAGGCTCGCCCGCATCGTCGCGCTCGGCGACGAAGGCAAGCCCCTCGGCCTGGCCGAGCGCCAGCACACCCTCGCGTGCCACACGCGCCTTGGAGTAGGGGTCGGCGGCTAGAGTCCCGACTTCGGGGAAAGCGGTCCATTGGCCGATGCGGATCGCGCCGACGCCGTCCTGCGCATTGAGCGCATACCAGACGCTGTAGCCGCCGAGCCCGATGGCAATGGCAAGCGAAAGCAGCGTCAGGATGGCGTTCTTGAGCATGAGAGCCGCAAACAGAGGAGATTGCCCGGGATATCGCGGCGCGGGGTGCCGTGGCAAGCCGGCTTCACGCCAGCGCCGCCCTAAAGCGCATCGCAATCTTTCAGATTCGCTCCCTGCACTTTGGGTTTTTGATTTTACGCATGTCGTCATCCCGAAACCGGTTCCAACTTTCGGGAGACATGCTTTTAAAGCGCCGAAAGCGTCTCCGGCAAAGCGGGGGCGCTGAGCACGGGCGCGGCCTGGAAAGCCTTGGTCATGTCCCGCAGCGTCTGGCTGGTGCGGCTGGACAGCACCGGCGGGCGTTCGGCCTCGGCCTGCGCCGCCGCGGCGTCGGCTTCCTTCTTCGCCGCTTCCTCGGCCTTGGCTGCGACCTCCGGATCGACCCAAGGATGATCGATGCCCGGGATCGGCTTCAGGTCGATGTTCTGATGCGCATAGACCATCAGCCGCTGCCAGACCATCGCCGGCAGCGTGCCGCCGGTCATCTTGTTGGTCGGCGTGAAGTCGTCATTGCCGAGCCAGACGGCGGCCGTGTAATTGCCGGTGAAGCCGACGAACCAGGCGTCGCGATAGGATTGGGTGGTGCCTGTCTTGCCGGCGACGACGATGTTGGGCAACTGGGCGCGCCGCGCCGTGCCGATCGCCGGCACCGCCGCCAGCATCGTGTTCATGTATTTCAGCGCCTTTTCCGACAGCACGCGGTGCGGCGGCGGCGCATCCTTGGCCCAGTCATAGACCACCTCGCCGGTGCGGGTGACGAGCTGGGTGATGCCATGGCGGGAGCCGACGAAACCGTTCTGGGCAAAGACGCTGTAGCCGGTCGCCTGGTCCATCACGGTCATGCCGGACGTGCCGAGCACCATGGTCTTGTGCGATTCCAGTGGCGATTCGACGCCCATCGATTCGGCCATCGCCTTGATCGGGGGGATGCCCAGGTAGTCCTTGGCCAGCCGCACCGGCACGGTGTTGATCGACTTGGCGATCGCCGTGAGCAGCGTGACATTGCCGGCCGAGCCGCCATTGTAGTTATGCGGCGACCAGCCGCCCCAGGTGATCGCGCCGCCCGAAACGACCGAATCCGGTGTGAAGCCATGCTCCATCGCGGTGGCATAGACATAGGGCTTGAACGACGAGCCGGTCTGGCGCAGCGCCTTGGTCGCGCGGTTGAACTGGCTGGTGCCATAGTCGCGGCCGCCGACGATGGCGCGAACCGCGCCATTGGTCTCGATCACCACCACCGCGCCTTCGGTGACGTTGTATTCCTTGCCGAACTGCCGCAGATGGAACTCGACCGACTCTTCCGCGGCCTTCTGGATATTGGCATCGAAAGTGGTGTGGGCGACCAGCGAGTGCTGGCCGGGCTTGGCGATCTTCTTCACCTCGTCGAAGGCCCAGTCGAGGAAATAATCCGGGCTCTTCTGCTCGCCGCGGTCGACGACGTCGGCCGGATGCAGCCGCGCCTGCAGCACCTGGCCCTCGGTCATGAAGCCGGCGTCGACCAGGTTGGACAGCACCACATTGGCGCGTGCGCGCGCCGCCGGCAGGTTGATGTGCGGGGCGTATTTGGTCGGCGCCTTGAACAGGCCGGCCAGCATCGCCGCCTCGGCGAGGCTCAGGTCCTTGACGCTCTTGCCGAAATAGAAGTCCGCCGCCGCCTCGATGCCGAACGTGCCGCCGCCCATATAGGCGCGGTCGAGATAGAGCTGCAGGATCTCCTTCTTGGAGAGATTGGCCTCGAGCCACAGCGACAGGAAGGCTTCCTTGATCTTGCGCTCCAAGGTGCGCTCGTTGGACAGGAAGAGATTCTTGGCGAGCTGTTGGGTGATGCTGGAGCCGCCCTGGACCACCGAATTGGCGCGCATATTCTCGAAGAGCGCGCGCGACAGGCCGAGCACATCGATGCCGTAATGGTCGAAGAAGCGCCGGTCCTCGGTCGCCAGCACCGCCTTGATGACGATGTCCGGCATCTCGTCGACCGGCACGGAATCGCGCTGGATGATGCCGCGCTGGCCGATCTCGTTGCCGTAGCGGTCCAGGAAGGTGACGGCGAAGTCGCCCTGGTTGCGCCAATCGCCGGCGGTGATGTCGAAGGCCGGCATGGCGAGCGCCAACAGCACCACGAACCCGCCGGCGCCCATGGTGAAACCCTCGCTCAGCACCTCGATGATGGCGCGGCGCCAGCCATGCACCCGGAAACGACGGGAAAAGATGGTCGCCGCTTCCCAGAATTCGCGCGCTTTGAAGCTGATCTCATAGAGCGAGGAATCGAGCCACGCGTCGACGGCAAGAGCCGCCGAGGCGATCCGGCCTCTTCTCTTGCGTGGTTTCGAAGGACTTGCCATTCCAGACTTCCGCCCCAACGCGCTTTCGCCCGAAAACAGCATGCGGGCAGTTTCAGGGTGGCGCCCCTGTCGAAACTATTCGACCATTTTATCACCGCCCACAAGGGCAGCGAAGCCACAGCACAAGCTTTGTTGATTGGAAGTACGCCGTTAGCGGCCGATCGGTATCAGCGCGCCGCGATGAAGCGCATGAAATGCGCCACATCCGCCTCGGTCGGCTCCAGCCCGGTGAAGGAGCGCAGATAGGCGGCGAGATGGCTGACGCGCGCCTCTACCGGTTCCTTGAGGTCGAGCACGTAATAGCCGATCTGCATGTAATAGAGCACGCGGGCGCGGATGAAGGCGTCCTCGCTCTCATAGCCGTGCCGACGGTACATGTCGCGTATGGCAAGCAGGCGCTCCTCGTCGGCCTTGTCGATCATGCGCCGCACGTCGTCCGAGCGCCTTGCCCATTCGCGCACGGCGAAGTCGAGCCGCGGATCGAACAGGCGCTCGTCAGCCCAGCATTCGAACACGTTCATCACACCCATGATGATGGTATCGGCCGGCCGGCGGGCCCGCTCGACGATCGCCGTGGTGTTGGTCTCGTGCCAATGCTTGAGCAACTGGTCGAGCAGGTCCTGCCGGCTCTCGAAATACCAGTAGAAGCTCGATCGCGAGACGCCGAGCTTCTGTCCCAGCGTCAGCACGCGCACGCTCTCGATGCCGTCGGAAATCAGCGTCTGCAGCGCGAGGTTGATCCAGTCCGCGCGGGTCACCTTGATATTGCCGGGCGGCGGCTCGTCCCGGGGAGCAGTCATGATCATGACCGAACAAGTGGCACGGCGCGCGGCGGCGCGCAAGCTCTGGACAGAAGTGTCTAGACACATATGTACAGGAGATGTATCGTGAAGCCTCCAACGAGAGGGAGAGGCTCGTGAAGTCGCATTACCGGGCAGTGGTCATCGGGGGAGGCGTGGTCGGCGCCTCCGTGCTCTATCACCTGACGCGTTTTGGCTGGAGCGATGTGGCGCTCATCGAGCGCGCCGAACTGACGGCGGGCTCGACCTGGCATGCGGCGGCCGGGTTCCACGCGCTCAACGCCGATCCCAATGTCGCGGCGCTGCAGGATTACACGATCAAGCTCTATCGCGAGATCGAAGCCGAGTCCGGCCAGAATGCCGGCCTGCACATGACCGGCGGCGTCAACATGGCGAGCGACCCGCAGCGCTGGGAGTGGCTGAAATCGGCCTGGGCGGTGTTCCAGTCGGTCGGCATCGAGACGGCCCGGCTGGTCACGCCGGAGGAAATCAAGGAGATTTGCCCGATCGTCGACGTGAATGGTGTGCTGGGCGGCCTTTATGATTCCAACGAGGGCCATCTCGATCCTTATGGCACAACGCACGCCTATGCCGGCGCCGCCAGGAAGCGCGGCGCCGACGTCATCCTGCGCAACCGCGTCGTCGAGCTGAAGCAACGCGCCGATGGCGGCTGGGACGTCGTCACCGAAAAGGGCACGATCGTCGCCGAGCACGTCGTCAATGCCGGTGGTCTCTGGGCCAAGCAGGTCGGGCTGATGGCAGGCGTCGACCTGCCGGTGACGCCGATGGAACATCATTACTTCGTCACCGAGGACATTCCGGAGGTGGCGGCGCTAGGCAAGGAACTCGGCCTGGCCGTCGATCTCGACGGCTTCTCCTATCTTCGCCAGGAGCGGAAGGGCGTGTTGCTCGGCGTTTACGAGCAGAACCCGAAACACTGGAACATGGACGGTGCGCCTTGGGACTACGGCATCGAGTTGATCCCGGAGGATATCGATCGCATCAGTCCCGAGCTTGCCAAGGCCTATGAGCGCTTTCCCTGCCTGGCCAAGGCCGGCATCCGCAAATGGGTCAACGGCGCCTTCACCTTCACGCCGGACGGCAATCCGCTGGTCGGTCCCGTCAGGGGGCTCAGCAACTACTGGGTCGCCTGCGGCGTCATGGCCGGCTTCAGCCAGGGCGGCGGCGTCGGCAAGTCGCTGGCCGAATGGATGATCCACGGCGAGCCGGAAGCCGACATCTTCGGCATGGACATCGCCCGCTACGGCGCTTTCGCCGCCAACCGGGAGTATCTGCGGCAAACCACGGGCCAGTTCTATGCCCGCCGCTTCGTCATGACCTTCCCCAACGAACGCCTGCCTGCCGGCCGGCCGTTGAAGCGCCCAGGCGCGTATGAGGGCATGAACGCCGCCGGCGCCGAATGGACGGCGTCGTGGGGGCTGGAGATCCCGGCCTATTTCGCGCCGATGGGGTTCCGCGAGGAGACGACGCTGAAGCGCTCCAACGCCTTCGACATCGTCGGCGACGAGGTGCTGCAGGTTCGCCGCGCCGCCGGCCTCGTCGATACGACGGCCTTCTCGCGCTACGCCGTATCCGGTCCCGGCGCTGCGGCCTGGCTCGACCGGCTGCTTGCCTGCCGTCTGCCGAAGCCCAGCCGCGCGAAGCTGGCGCCGATGCTCGGGGCCGACGGGAGGCTGAAGGGCGACCTCACCGTGCTCAACTGGGGCGGCGGCGAGTACTGGATCATGGGCTCCTACTATCTGCGCGAATTCCACATGCGCTGGTTCGAGGCGCATATCGCCGAAGGCGTCTCCGTCACCGACATCTCGGATGCCATGTCCGGTTTCCTCGTCACCGGTCCGAACGCACGCCGGATCGTCGAACGCACCACACATCAGGACGTCTCGGCGGCAGCCTTGCCGTTCATGGCTTGCGGCGTGCTCGACATCGGCATGCTGCGCGCCCGGGTGGCACGGCTGTCGATTGCCGGCGAGCTCGGCTTCGAGATCAATTGCCCGGCCACCCTGCAT
>NZ_RZTO01001489.1:0-514 GCF_003997225.1 Mesorhizobium sp. M2C.T.Ca.TU.002.02.1.1 | reverse complement strand
CGGCGAGACGAGGTAGAGGAAGTTCGAGGCGCGCGCGGCCGGCAGGCGCGACAGCGCCGTCGCCCAGGCCGCATAGGCGATCAACGAAGGCACGATGCCGAGGTAGATGACTGCACCGAGACCGGCGGTGTCGGCGACCGCCGCCTGGGAAAACGCTTCCGGCAGGAAGGGCGACAGGCAGAGCGCGCCGAGCACCATGTTGGAAGCAGATATCGTCAGCGGATGATGGCGGGCAAAGAGCGGCTTCTGGACAATGGTGTTGACGGCCGAGCAAAGTGCCGAGCCCAGCACCAGCAGCGCGCCGGCATTGAAATGCAGGCCGTGCCCGTCGGCCACCGCGATGATGCCGATGCCGGTGAAGGAAATGACGGTGCCCAGCCAGGCCATGCCCGAGAAGCGCTCGCCAAGCAGGGCCATCGCCATGATGGCCGTGAAGATCGGGCTGACGTTGATGATGAAGCCGGCCGCGCCCGCCGAGACGGTGAGCTCGCCGAAGTTGAGCATGGCGGTATAG
>NZ_RZTO01001488.1:0-515 GCF_003997225.1 Mesorhizobium sp. M2C.T.Ca.TU.002.02.1.1 | reverse complement strand
GTGCGCGGTGGCATCCTCGACCTCTTCGCGCCTGGCTGGAGCGAGGCGCTGCGCCTCGATTTCTTCGGCGACACGCTGGAATCGATCCGCGTCTTCGACGTCGCGACCCAGCGCACCACCGGGCAGCGCAAGTCGATGTCGCTGCAGGCGATGAGCGAGGTGGCGTTGACGCCGGAGACGATCAGCCGCTTCCGTCGCTCCTACATCGAAGCCTTTGGCGCGCCCTCGCGCGACGACGCGCTCTATGCGGCGGTCAGCGAAGGACGACGCTTCGCAGGCATGGAACATTGGCTGCCCTTCTTCTACGAGCGGCTGGAGACGGTGTTCGACTATCTGCCGGACGCGCCCGTGGTCTTCGACCATCTGGCGCATGAGGCGTTGGCCGAGCGGCACACGCTGATCCTCGACCATTACGAGGCGCGCCGGAAGCAGGCCGACAGCGCGCTGAAGGACGCCGTGCCCTACAAGCCCGTGGCGCCGGACCTGCTTTATCTGTCGCCGGACAATCTCAAGGC
>NZ_RZTO01001487.1:0-520 GCF_003997225.1 Mesorhizobium sp. M2C.T.Ca.TU.002.02.1.1 | reverse complement strand
GTCTACGCCGTCCCGCTTCAGGCGCTCCATGTTGACGACGCCGAAATCGTCGTCGCCGACCACGCCCACCATTGCGGCCGCTCCGCCCATACGTGCGCATTGATCGATGAAGATGGCGGGCGCGCCGCTCGGAAAGGGACCAATGAGGTCGATAGGTTGCCGGAAGCCGGTGCCCGTCTGCCTCGCGACGATCTCTACCAGGATTTCTCCGATCGTCACGGTTGGCCCGAGCGAGTCCGCTGCAAGTGTTCGGGGGAGGTCGTTCATCAAGCGTCCAATCCTGGGTGTGGTGTCGTTCGCGGTTTCACGACGCCGAGGCGCAAGAGGATTCCTACCGGATCGATGTGAATCGATCAGCTGCCATCACGCTACAAACCTGCATGCATGGTCAAGCGCACACTTGGAACGACGCGCAAACCCTCAGCCGGGAAACAGGTCCAGGATCGACGACAGGCGGTTGGTGCTGAGATCGACGTCGCCGAGCAGGCCGCCGCTGGGGAGATAGCCGACCACGAACCGA
>NZ_RZTO01001486.1:0-521 GCF_003997225.1 Mesorhizobium sp. M2C.T.Ca.TU.002.02.1.1 | reverse complement strand
GTGCGCATTCCGGTCGGGCGCTTCGACATGGCGAGCCGCGCGCTCGATTTCGGCGCCGAGGCGGTGATCGCGCCGATGGTTAACTCCGTGGCCGATGCGAGGCAGTTCGCCGCCGCGATGAAATATCCGCCGCTGGGCGAGCGCTCCTGGGGGCCGACCTATGCCTTCCCGCGTCACGGCAAGGGCGACCATGCCGAATGGCTGCGCGATACGAACCAGCGCACCATGGCTTTCGCCATGGTCGAGACGCGGGCGGCCCTCGAGGCGCTCGATGGCATTCTCGAGACACCCGGCATCGACGGCATCTTCGTCGGCCCGTCGGATTTCTCGATCGCCTGGTCGAACGGCGCCACCGTCAGCTCGACGCTGGAAAGCATGATGGAGACGGTCGCGTCGATCGCCGAGCGGACGCGCAAGGCCGGCAAGCATGCCGCGATCTATGTCATCGAACCGGCGATTGCCGGTCGCGTCGTGTCGATGGGCTTCCGGCTGCTCGCCATGGGCTCGGACCACACGCTGAT
>NZ_RZTO01001485.1:0-522 GCF_003997225.1 Mesorhizobium sp. M2C.T.Ca.TU.002.02.1.1 | reverse complement strand
GTTCGATGCCTCCGGATCGCCGCCAGACGGCACCGAACCGGCGGTCCGCTTCGTGCGCTTCCCTCCGCCGAAGCTCGAACGCACCGCCGAAGGCGTCACGCTGTCCCTGCCGCATATCCGGCTCGACCGCGCGCTGCAGTTCCTGATCGGAGATCATCTGGCATGACCGCGCCCCGCAAACCGGCGGCTTTCCGCATCGAACCCGAGACCGAGGCTCCGCCGCATCCGCAGCGAAATCGCGGCGCCGAGGAGCAACCGATGCGCCGGCCGCGCGCGGCCAGGGCGGATGTCGCGACGGTCATTCCCTCCGAAATCGACGTTTTCGACGAACCGGACATCGAGGCTGCAATCCCGCCGCCGGCGACGGCGCCAAAAAAGTCTTCGCTGCTGGCGCGGCTGTTCTTCGGCGCTCTGAGCGTGCTCGTCTCGCTGGCGGTCGGCCTGTGGGCCGACCAGCTGATCCGCGATCTGTTCGCGCGCGCCGAATGGCTCGGCTGGCTGGGAGCCGGGATGGGGGCCATC
>NZ_RZTO01001484.1:0-463 GCF_003997225.1 Mesorhizobium sp. M2C.T.Ca.TU.002.02.1.1 | reverse complement strand
GGCCGTACATGGCAAAGCCGGTCGAGGTGGTCGGATCGCCGATGGCATTGCCCCAATTGTAGAAGGCGGACGGCGCCAGCTTGTCGGCGGCGCGCAGTTCGTAGTGCTTGGCGATCTCGTAGACTTCGATCGTCGCCTCGATGCCGACCTTGCGCCACATGCCGACGATCGCCTGGATCATCTCATAGTCCTTGGGCTTGAAGCCCTTGGTCGTCTGGATGGTGAACTTGACCGGCTTTTCCGGCGAATAGCCGGAAGCGGCGAGCAATTCCTTGGCCTTTTCCGGATTGTGCTCGACCTTGATCGACGCGTCGTAGGATGCGTATTCCGGCGTTTCCAGCGTATCGATCGGCTGGCCGTAGCCGCGCAGCAGGCGATCGACCAGAAGTTTCTTGTCGACGGCCATCACGGCGGCCTGGCGGACGTTCTTGTCCAGCATCGCCTCGATGTCGTTGAAGAAGAT
>NZ_RZTO01001483.1:0-525 GCF_003997225.1 Mesorhizobium sp. M2C.T.Ca.TU.002.02.1.1 | reverse complement strand
GTCCGGAATATCCGCATGAAGGGCGATGCGGCGAAGCTCCATCTGGCGCTCGACCGGCCGCCGCAATTCACCGGCGTCGACGCCGCCGGCCACAAGGGTCGATTGGTGATCGCTCCCTCGCCCGACCATGTCGAGCGCGCCTTCAACCCGTCGAAATATGGTGAGTTCTCGCCCGAGCCGGTGATGGAGATCACGCTCCCCAGCCTCGCCGATCCATCGCTCGCCCCTCCGGGCGCCTGTGTGCTTTCGGCGGTGGTGCAATACGCGCCCTATGCGTTGAGGGAGGGCTGGACCGCCGGCAAGCCGCAATTCCTGAACGCAATCATGGCGCAGCTCGAAACCTACGCGCCCGGCATAGGCGCGACGGTGCGCCATGCCGAGTTGTTGACGCCCGCCGACATCGAGGCGCGCTACCGTATGCCCGGCGGCCATTGGCACCATGGCGAATTGCAGGCCGACCAGATGCTGATGTCGCGGCCGGTCTCCGGCTGGTCGGGCTACGACACGCCGCTCGAAGGGCTGTTC
>NZ_RZTO01001482.1:0-526 GCF_003997225.1 Mesorhizobium sp. M2C.T.Ca.TU.002.02.1.1 | reverse complement strand
GCTTGACGGCATCCGCAACGGAGTCGGGCCGATGATAGGCGAATGGTCCGGGGATCATGTTTCCTCCTCTTGGTCCGCGTTGCTCCCGCTCTCTGGGGTCGGACTCGGACTGTTTTGACGGGAGGCTGATGCGAGGCGTCGCCGGCTTCAAGCCAGGCCGGACGAATGGGTCACGAAAGGTCGGATTTCACACGAAAGGCGGCTTTTGCCGCACGAAATGCGTCAGGCCGACTGACCTTCCTTTGGCAGGGCAGCTCCCCGCGCAGGCCGCTTGAGAAGGCCCAGCCGCGCCCTCAGCTCGGCGACGCGGGCGCGGCTTACCGGCACCAGATGCGGCGTCGGGCCGTCGAGCTCGACGACCGCGCCGTCACCCTCCTTGCGGATCAGGACGACATGCGGGACCGAGATGATGTGGCTGCGATGAACGCGCATGAAGCGCGATGGATCGAGCAGGGATTCTGCTTCCGAGATCGACCACGGGCTCATGCGCTCGCGCGTTCCGTCGTGGACGAGCGCGTAATGGGCG
>NZ_RZTO01001481.1:0-526 GCF_003997225.1 Mesorhizobium sp. M2C.T.Ca.TU.002.02.1.1 | reverse complement strand
ACATCGCTCCCGAATGTAGTGATTCGGGAGCGAAAGACCAGAACTGTCTACGTTTTGTTCTAGTTTCGCGTGTCCGGCCCCAACTTGACAGCCGGAGCGGGTGAGGGGAAAGCTGGCGGCAGGGCAGGGATTGCCGGCCCGGAAGACGCCGTAAGCGCGGAACAGTCGAAGGAGCACCGTCTTGGCTGTCACCATCACCTCCCTCGTCCTCTTCCTCATCGGTCTCATTCTCGGCGGCGGCGGCATCTGGCTCGCGGTGCTGGGAGGCAGCTGGTACTATCTGATCGCCGGCCTGGTCTTCCTGATCACCGCCTGGCTGCTTTTCAGGCGCCGGTCGACCTCGCTCTGGCTCTACGCGCTGTTCGTGCTCGCCACCTTGTGCTGGGCGGTCTGGGAGATCGGCTTCGACTGGTGGCAGCTCGGTCCGCGCGGCGGCGTCATCGTGCTCGTGGCGCTTTGGCTTTTGACGCCATGGGCAAGGCGAGGCCTGCGGGGGCCGGACGGACGCGCGCCGCTGATCCTGGCC
>NZ_RZTO01001480.1:0-527 GCF_003997225.1 Mesorhizobium sp. M2C.T.Ca.TU.002.02.1.1 | reverse complement strand
ATCTCTCCGACAAGATCGCCGTGCTCTATCTCGGCCGCATCATGGAGTTCGGGCCGTCGGAAGCGGTCTTCTCCGGGCCGCACCATCCCTACACCGAAGCGCTGCTGTCGGCCGTGCCGAAGCTCGACCGCAGCGAGAACGCGCGCATCCGTCTTGACGGCGAGATCCCGAGCGCGGCCAATCCGCCGACGGGCTGCGTCTTCCACACGCGCTGCCCGCGCAAGATCGGCGCCATCTGCGAGACGCAGGAGCCGGAGCTCGCCGAGGCCCAACCGGGGCACACCATCCGCTGCCATATCCCCTACGACGAACTGGCGCGGCTGCAAAAGCCGAAGGCCGTGGAGCCGGCGTGATCGCGATCAGAACGCTGCCGCGCCTGCCATACTAAAGGCGCGGTCGCTTTCCGCAAAAGCGTGATCGCTCGACAGGTGCCTGGCGAGCGTACGCAGCCCCGTGAGCGCAACGTCCAGCGCATCGGAAGATGCGGGGTTCTCCGGATAGGCAAGATAGATCGGGCGCTGGAATAC